>CADAOA010000008.1 GCA_902789435.1 uncultured Bacteroidia bacterium
GAGTACTTATAACCACGAAGTTCTCCAGATTCTTAACCACGATGAGCTTTTCTTTCTCTGCTGACACCACAATGCTGTTTTTTACACCGTCCAGCATAGCGGGGGATGAGTTAACCAGATTGCCGTCTTCATCCCTGGCACTTTGAGCATAGAGGCTCTCCCAGGTTCCGAGGTCGCTCCATCCGAACGAGCCCTCGAACACCCGGCAGCGGGTTGTCTTTTCCATAACCCCGTAATCGATGGAAATGGAGTCGATGGAATCGTAGACATTGTCCACCATTTTCTGCTCCTGAGGAGTATAGTAGTATCGCGAGATATCGGAAAAAGCCTCGGCGATATCCGGAAGATGAGCCTGGAGCTCTTCCTTGATAGTCTGGATGTTCCACACAAAGATTCCGGAGTTCCACAGGAATTCCCCGCTGGAATAGAGCACCTTTGCCATCTCCAGGTCCGGTTTTTCCGTAAATGTCTTCACCTGGTATGAAGCGTGCCCGTTGACTATCTCCGGATTTGCCTTGTTCGCCTGGATATATCCATACTGGGTCTCCGGCCTTGTAGGCTTGATGCCGAGGGTAAACAATGCCGGAGTAACCGCAGCGTATTCAAGCGCCGTCTCTATGGTCTCCAGGAAAACCTCGTCGTTGAGTATCAGATGGTCTGCCGGAGTCACCACAATGGTGGCCTTTGGATTCTTCTTAAGAAGCTTGTATGTGGCGTATGCGATACAAGGAGCCGTGTTTCTCTTGCGGTTTTCCAGAAGGATATTCTCTTTAGGAATCTCCGGAACCTGTTCGGCGATGAGCCCCTCATACTGCTTTGCCGAAACAATGAGTATATTTTCAACAGGAACTATCCTGGAAAAGCGGTCAACCGTTGCCTGAAGGAAACTTCTTCCCGTTCCCAGAATGTCCAGAAACTGCTTAGGGCGCTCATTGCGGGACACCGGCCAGAAACGGCTTCCAACCCCGCCCGCCATTATGATGCAATATTTGTCTGAAACCATATCTTGTCTAAAAGTTTGACAAGTTAACAAATTTCTGCGAGATTCATTCTATTTGTACTCATATAGTATCTCATTGGACTCTTTCTAGTTTCGTAGAGTGTCATTTCCGGATTTTGGGATACTATCACAAAGCATGTCAAGAAAAGGAAACTGCCTTGATAACTCAATGATGGAAAACTTCTTTGGACTGATGAAATCAGAGTTGCTATATTCGCAGAAGTGGAACACTCTGGCAGACTTCGAGGATGCGCTTGTCGACTACATAGAGTATCACAACAACGAAAGAATTAAATTGAGATTAGACGGGATGAGTCCGGCACAATACCGAACTCGACAAGTATTCGAATCTATAGTTATAAATTCGTCTAACTTTTTGGGGTCTCCTCAACTTTATGGTTAAAATTTCTCCGGACAGCAATGCCGTAGTATACGTATTATAGAATCTCTTAGTCATATTTGAGTCTTGGTTTAATTGTTGATTTTGAAATGGTTCTAACAAATGCCTTGTTGTCATGCACATTTATATTTAACTCTAATATGACAGGATATTTATAATCATTTAAGACATTATTAATACTATCTGAATACTCTTTAAATGATAGTGTAGAAGATTTAACATTGTTTACTGAATACTCGTGACTTACGTCATCGTCTATAAAAATAATATCATTATAATCTGAATGCTGTACAAAAATAAGTTTAATAAAAGAATTATGTGAGGCCGATATATAACTAACATTATCCGGTAAATAATTACCTCTGAAATTACCAGGAATAATAAAGACATCACCATTAGTGTTTCTATCATTAACGCTTCTCTTCCATACTGTTATACATATGTTTTTATTTGGATTATATACAAATTTAGCGCCGTTAATACAACCCGTAAGAAGAATAGTAACTATAATAAATACTGAATATCTCATTTTATTTGAAATTTCTCAAAATTGAATTCAAAAAATAAGAGCCTCTTAGATACCCCAATTTTTGAGCTTCTTGGCTAGAGGTATACTAAAGTCCTTATCCTTGTATTCGTAGATAGGGACAGAGAGGTTGATAGTGCCCGTGTACATGGATGGAGAAACCTCTCCCTGCCTAACGAAGTTCCACGCATCGGTCTGGGGAAGGGAGATGTCATCGTAGAACTTGAAAGAAGATTGGGCAAATCCACACTGAACTTTTATTACTGCAAAAAGCAATAATAAGATTCTTATAAAGAAATGTGATCGTTTCATATATGATTTCATACTTAACAAAGATAGATAAATGCTATAATGATTCCAAAGCATTCATTTTTGTATAATCTACCATTGTGGACGGAAAGCATCGGGCCTTACGGTGATACTGAACCGTTTCTGGGACGGAGAAATCTGAATGCCTATAATGTCAAACATGGCCTCAAGATGTATTCTGTGACTGCGGATATAGGCGTCTGCGGCGTTTATCAGCCTTTTCTGCTTTTTGTTATCGACAGTCAAGTCCGGTTCAATTGGAGAATTGTCCGCCCTGCTCCTTACCTCCACAATATGAAGAAATCGCTGAGCGGTATTTAAAGGATGGGAAGTCTCTGCAGAGAGCATAGGGCCCTCCGCGATTATGTCCACTTCAAGATGATGGCACCGCCAGTTCCTTTCAAGAATATCCAGGCCCCTTTCCTTTAGCCAGGATGCCGCCGTTTCCTCGGCTGTCTTTCCTTTTTCAACGGTTGTTGTCTTCCCCTCCATATTTTTTCATTTGACGTTCAAATATAAAGAAAAAGAGGCGATTCCGCCTCTTTCTCAATTATAGACCATTGCTTTTCCTATTTCTTGACAGGCTTTTTGAATGTAACCAGAAGGGCTCCCTTGGGAAGGGATTCTCCCTCTTTGGTGTTGACTTCTTTAATGACGCCGTCCATAGGGGCTGCAACAATGTTGTTCATCTTCATAGCCTGATAGACCATCAGACGTTCTCCCTTCTTTACCTTCTGTCCCGGCTTTACGAAAATCTCTATCACGGAACCCGGAATATGGCTGAGAACCTGATAAGGATCTGGAGCCTTCCAAGGCTTACGCTCAAGAAACTTCTTGGTCAGGAATGTCTTGTACTCGTGGCCTTCCTCGGAGACTCTCAGCTTCTTCTTTCCGGAATCCGGAATGAGGAATTCCGTAGAATCGTTTGTGGGAGCAAGGGTCTGGAGTTCTTCTTCCTGAGGGATGATGTTTTCCTTTTCTGCCATAACTCAATCTTTGTTACGCTTAGCCTTCTGTTAAAATGGTGGGAGACCGTGCTTCTTCTTAGGCATACCGGAGTTCTTCTGCTGGGAAATGTCCAGGGACTGGAGGATGAACTGACGGGTGTCTGCAGGATTGATCACGGAATCTATATAGCCCTTGGATGCCGCAACATAAGGGTTGGCAAACTTTTCCTTGTATTCCTCTACCTTCTTCTTGCGCATTGCCTCAGGATCCTCGGCCTCCATGATTTCCTTGCGGAAGATGATGTTGGCTGCCCCCTGAGGGCCCATAACCGCAATCTCCGCGGTTGGCCAGGCGAACACGAAGTCAGCTCTCAGGTGGCGGGAGTTCATCGCGATATAACCTCCACCGTAGGCCTTTCTCAGGATGACGGTGATCTTAGGAACGGTAGCCTCGGAATAGGCGTAAAGAAGCTTT
The DNA here is from genome assembly GCA_902789435.1 of uncultured Bacteroidia bacterium. Classification (GTDB taxonomy): domain Bacteria; phylum Bacteroidota; class Bacteroidia; order Bacteroidales; family UBA932; genus Egerieousia. The sequence goes on from CADAOA010000008.1 coordinate 3,658, forward strand.
GCTCCATGGCGGATAACTCCGGCATGCTCCTGATCGACACCAGGCAGGTAGCCAGGCATATCCTCGAGGGTCACGATTGGAATGTTGAAGGCATCGCAATAACGGATGAACCTTGCTGCCTTGTCTGAAGAATCGCAATCAAGAACTCCGGCAAGATATAGAGGCTGGTTGGCGATGAAGCCCACCGTACGGCCCTCGATCCTTCCGTAACCGATCACGATGTTCTTCGCCCACATCTCCTGAACTTCGAAGAAGTCGGAATTGTCCACAATGGCGCGGATAACGTTTCTTACGTCGTATGGTTCTGTCGGATCTGCAGGAACGGTCTTTACGATGTTGTATTTCTTAAGCGGCAGGGCCGGCTTGGCAGGAGCTGACTTGCTCTGGTTGTTTGCCGGAAGATAGCTCAGAAGCTTCTTTATCTGGGCAAAGCACTCATCCTCGCTCTCCGCGAAGAAATGGGCGTTACCGGTGGTTTCACAATGAACCCTTGCTCCACCGAGGCTCTCCATATCAATCTCCTCGCCGAGAACGGATTTGATAACCTCAGGACCGGTTATGAACATCTTGGAAATCTTGTCCACCACGAATACATAATCCGTAAGGGCCGGGGAATAAACCGCTCCTCCGGCACAAGGACCGAGGATAACGGAAATCTGAGGGATAACGCCGCTGTTGAGAGTGTTGCGGAAGAAAATCTCTCCATATCCGGCAAGGGAGTTCACACCCTCCTGGATACGGGCTCCACCGGAATCGTTGATACCGATCAGAGGAATCCTCATCCTCAGGGCATAATCCATAATCTTGGTTATCTTGCGGGCGTGCATGCTGCCCAATGAACCTCCGGCAACGGTGAAGTCCTGGGCATAGACTGCAACAGGCTGGCCGTTGATTTTTCCGGTACCGATGACTACACCGTCTCCGGCAAGGTCTTTCTTCTCCATCCCGAACTCACGGGCATCGTGCTGGATGAAGAGGTCATATTCATAGAAAGTTCCTTCGTCCAGGAGTTTCCTTATACGCTCGCGGGCCGGAAGTTTTCCCATCGCGATCTGCTTTGCGATCGCCTTGTCACCTCCACCCTGCTGAGCGTGCTGGGTCCTCTCCTGCAATTCAGAAATTTTTTTGCTGAGCAAACTCATAATGTCAGGTTTTTAGTTTTTAGCATCGGACAAATATACAAAAAATGAAAATTATGGCTTTCCGCGGGATTTTATATCTTTGTAGATTATGTGAAGCATTCTATAAAAGAATTATTTAAAACATTTAACTAATATGTCATATACTTTTGCCCAAAGGCACATCGGACCGCGCGAGGCAGACATCAAGGCAATGCTTGCCAGCCTCGGAGTTAACTCAATGGAAGATCTTGTAAAACAGACCGTTCCTGAAAACATCCTTCTCAAGGAAGACCTGAAGATGGACGCTCCAATGACGGAAAACGCCTATCTGGCACACCTGAAGGAGATGGTTTCAAAGAACAAGAATTTCCGCTCCCTGATAGGTCAGGGATATTACGGAACCGGAGTTCTCCCTGTTATTATAAGGAACATATTCGAAAACCCTTGCTGGTATACTTCCTACACTCCTTACCAGGCCGAGATTTCCCAGGGAAGGCTTGAGGCCCTTCTGATTTACCAAACCGTCATCAGCTCCCTGACCGGTTTCCCTCTTTCCAACTGCTCCATGCTGGACGACGCCCAGGCAGCCGGAGAAGCAATGAGAGTAATGTTCAACCTCCGCAGCCGCGACGCGCAGAAGGCCGGAAAGAACGTCCTCTTCGTGGATGACGAGGTCTTCTCCCAGGTTACTTCAGTGATCAGGACCAGGGCAGAAGGTCTTGGAATAAAGGTAGTCCTCGGCGACTGGAAAGAGTGGGAGGTTGATCCTATGTGCTTCGGAGCGCTGGTTCAGTATCCTGCCTGCGACGGCCAGGTAAGAGACTATTCTGCATTCTGCGAAAAGATGCACCAGGCCGGAGCGATGGTTACCGCATATTGCGACCTGCTTTCCCTTGCAGTCCTGAAGGAACCTGCAGCCTGGGGAGCAGACATCGCAGTCGGAAGCGCCCAGAGATTCGGCCTCCCGATGGGATTCGGAGGTCCTGTGGCAGGATATCTGGCAACCCGTGAAGAATACAAGAGAAGCGTTCCAGGAAGAATCATCGGCATCACCGTTGACCGTCTTGGCAACAAGGCCGTAAGACTTGCCCTCCAGACCCGCGAGCAGCATATCAAGAGAGAGAAGGCAACTTCCAACGTCTGCACCGCCACCGCCCTTATGGCAACAATGAGCGGAATGTACGCCGTTTACCACGGACCGGAGGGACTGAAGTCCATCGCCCGCAATGCAGAGCTCTTCGCCCACCGCGTTGCAAACCACCTGAAGGAAGCCGGTTATGTCCTCACTAACGAGGAATTCTTCGACACCATCGAGATTATGGGAAAGAAGGACGAGAACGGAAAGCTCCAGGCTCCTGATACGGAAAACATCAGACAGAAAGCCCTTGCCGAGGGCCTGAACTTCTTCTATGCAGCCTGCGGAAAAATCAGGATCAGCTTCGATGAGCTGAGCTGCAAGGAGGAGGCCCACAAGATCCTCAAGATCTTCGGAATAGAGCCTTGCTGCTGCCACGGCCAGGGTGGACACCACCACTGCCCGGCAGAAAGGACATTCATGAAGAGAGAGACTCCGTTCCTCACCCAGAAGGTATTCAACTCATACCACAGCGAAACCGCAATGATGCGTTTCATCAAGATGCTGGAAAGGAAGGACATTTCCCTGGCCCATTCAATGATTCCGCTTGGAAGCTGCACGATGAAGCTCAACGCCGCCGTGGAGATGATGCCTCTTAGCTGGAGTGAACTCACCAACGTTCACCCTCTGGCTCCGAAAGACCAGGCCGAAGGTTACATGCAGCTCATCGCCGAGCTTATGAAAGACCTGAACACCATCACCGGTTTTGCCGCCTGCTCTCTCCAGCCTAACTCAGGCGCTGCGGGAGAATATGCCGGACTTACCACCATCCGCCGCTTCTTCAAGGCCAACGGACAGGAAAACCGCAAGGTCATGATCATCCCGACTTCCGCCCACGGAACCAATCCGGCTTCCGCAGCGATGGCGGGATTCGACATCGTTCTGGTAGGATGCGACGAGAAGGGCAACATCAACGTCGAGGAACTCCAGCAGAAGGCCGAGGCCGCGGGAGAGAACCTGGCCGGACTGATGATCACCTATCCTTCCACCCACGGAGTGTTCGAGGTAAAGATCAGGGAAATCGTCGACGCCATCCACAAGTTCGGCGGCAAGGTTTATATGGACGGAGCCAACATGAACGCCCAGATCGGTCTGACCAACCCTGGTACAATCGGAGCGGATATCTGCCACCTGAACCTCCACAAGTCGTTTGCAATGCCTCACGGCGGCGGCGGTCCTGGAGTAGGCCCTATCTGCTGCACAGCTGAACTGGCTCCTTACCTTCCTGGACATCCGGAAGAAAACTGCATACCGAGACTCTGCAAGAAAGCCAAGGGCTGCAAGGGAGAAGAGGCTGTTTCTGCCGCTCTCTACGGCAACCCTCTGCTTCTCCCTATCACCCACGCCTACATCAAGCTGCTGGGCGCAGAAGGACTGAAAGAATCCAGCGAGGTAGCTATACTGAACGCCAACTATATCGCCGAGTCTCTGAAGAACGAGTTCCCTACTGTTTACTCCGGAGCGACCGGAAGGGTTGCCCACGAGTGCCTGCTGGACTGCAGAGACTTCATGAAGAAATACGGCGTAGGTTCTACAGATATCGCCAAGAGACTTATGGACTTCGGATTCCATGCTCCTACCCTTTCATTCCCTGTTCACGAAACCCTTATGGTCGAGCCTACGGAGAGTGAGCCGAAGGAGGAGATGGACCGCTTCATCGAGGCTATGAAGACCATCAAGGCCGAGTGCGAGAAGATTGCCGCCGGAGAGTTCGACCCTAAGGACAATCCTGTCGCCAACGCTCCGCACCCTGCACACGAGTGCTGCGCAGATGCCTGGAGCCATCCTTATTCAAGGGAACTTGCCGCCTATCCTCTGGAATGGATCCGCGAGAACAAGTTCTGGCCTGCAGTTTCCAGGGTTGACGACGGTTACGGAGACCGCAACCTTGTCTGCACCTGCGATTAAAATACCTACTATCCGGTATTGCAACTAGCAAACGACTGCCATACCTTTGCATTGCCATTGACAAGCAATTGTATTAAAGTTAATTGTTAAAAGATGCCGGCCTTGTGTCATGAATGACATGCAGGCCGGATCTTTTTTTTGTTCACGCTTGCTGTTTTTGATGTATTTTTGCAAACGGAATGAAAGAATATTCTCCCATAACAAGTTCAACGCTTCTTGCAGATGTGGTAAACACCAATCCGGCAATACTATCTGTCCTCGAGAGACTGGACATAAGCCTTGGCTTCCATGAAGCCACCGTCAAGGATATTTGCAGCGAATACGGCTTGTCTTCAAATCTTCTGATCAGCATTTTCAACATTTATGCTAATGACGGTTTTGAGCCCCAAGCCAAATTTCTGACAAAACAGGATGTGCTGAAACTTATAAGGTATCTCGAGACATCTCACAACTATTATTCAAAGAAGAGTTTTCCGTCTCTCCACGGCAAGATCCACCGCCTGCTTAAAGAAGGAGACCAAAGCAATGCCAAGATTCTCAACAAATTCTACGATGACTACAGCCAGGAGATGAAGCATCACTTCTTGTTTGAAGAAAACATTGTGTTTCCGTTTATGAAAGAGCAGGCACAGACGGAAATGGAAAGGCCGGTGCCGTTTGACATTACTCTCTTCGCGGAAAACCACGGTAATATCGAGGATAAGCTTTCGGACCTTAAAAACACATTTTTGAAATACCTTCCACAGGGCTATTCCCAAACACTCCGCACCAGCATTCTCAAAGATATCTACTCCCTTTCTGAAGATCTTCAAAAACATACCGAGATAGAAGACAAGCTGCTGATTCCTGCAATAGACAAGTTGTTCAACAAGGCTGATACCCAGGCGGCAGAAGATGGCGCAAAAGAAGATGACTCTGAGTCCAACTCTTTGTCAGACAGGGAAAAGGAGGTGATTGCAGAGGTAGCTAAAGGGCTTACCAACAAGGAGATAGCAGATAAGTTGAACATCTCCATCCATACCGTGACCACCCATCGCAAGAACATATCGAGAAAAACCGGAATCAACTCCATTTCCGGCATCACCGTCTACGCGATAATCAATAAGCTTGTAGATCTGAACGACCTGAAATAACGGTTAGTAATCGTCTCCCCGCTGTTCTGCCCTGCGGCGGTCTTTGTCCTTGATGGACTCTCTCTTGTCGTACTCTTTCTTTCCCTTGGCCAGGGCGATGTTAAGTTTGGCGTAGCCGTTGTCGCTGACAAAAAGCCTCGTTGGAACGATTGTAAGACCCTTTTCCTTTACAGACCTTTCGAGTTTGTTGAGTTCCTTGCGGTTGAGAAGGAGTTTGCGGTCCCTCTTGGGATCCTTGCGGTTATAACTTGCCCAGAAATACTCGGCAATGTGCATGTTCTTGACATACAGCTCCCCGTTAATGAAAATGCAATAGGTATCCACGAGCGAAGCCTTGCCTGCGCGGATGGACTTTATTTCCGTTCCGTACAGCACAATACCCGCAGTATAGTTTTCCAGGAACTCATAGTCAAACCCGGCCCTGCGGTTTCTGATATCTATTTTCGCTCTCTTCTCTTTCATCGGCGCAAATGTAGCACATTGTTTTGTATTTTTGCATTGATGGCAGACGTTGATTTCAAACGTGAGTGGACCAACTGCGACATGCTGGTTGTTATGGGGCCGACGGCTTCAGGCAAGACTGCGTTTGCCGTAAAGATTGCCAGGTGGGTTCGATCAATGGGCAGAGAATGTCATATCATCAGCGCGGATTCGAGGCAGGTGTATCGCGGAATGGATATCGGAACCGGAAAGGATATCGCCGAGTACGGAGAGATTCCCTATCATCTCATAGACATCGCTGAGGCGGGAGAAAAATACGACCTCTTCCGCTACAAGAAAGATTTCCAGAAAGCCTACTCAGATCTCAAGAAGAAAAACATCTTCCCGATACTTTGCGGAGGCAGCGGACTTTACATAGAAGCCGTGTGCAAAGACTATGACCTTAAGGAAGTTGCACCGGATCCCGAGCTTAGGAAAGAACTGGAGCAAAAGAGTTTGGAAGAACTTGTTTCCATGCTCACCGATTTGAAGGCAAGGCACAGAACGATTCCTCACAACAACACGGATTTCGACACAAAGAAAAGAGTAATCCGGGCCATTGAAATCGAACTGGCATACGACAAGATTCCTCAGCGGGAAGAATCCTTCAAAGGCCCCCAGAATGTGCATTACATTGCCCTGAACCCCGACCGCGAAAGGCGCAACCAGAGGATTGACACTAGGCTTGAGCAGAGGCTGGAAAGCGGTATGGTGGAAGAAGTCAAAGCCCTGCTGGACAGGGGGATAAAACCCGAGGACCTGATTTACTACGGCCTTGAATACAAGTTTCTTACGCAATACATCACGGGAGAAATATCATACGATTACATGAAGGAGCATCTGGCCATTGCAATCCACCAGTTTGCCAAGCGTCAGATGACCTGGCTCCGCGGAATGGAAAGGCGGGGAATCAAGATTGAATGGATAAAAACAGAATAATATGAGAAGATTATTTTCAGCGATGCTGCTGGTTGCAGCCGCCCTGCAGTTTTCTTTTGCCCAGAAGGCTTCAGAGCTTAAGTATTACGATGTGAAACAGCTTATAGCACAGGGAGATGCGGTGATGATCGGCCAGGCGGAAAAGCCTGATGCGGACAGCTGCTATTTCTACCGCATACCTAACAGGCTCAAGGGCATCGTGAGAAAGGAACTCTGGGAACTTGGATGCGACGGGGCCGGAATAGCCATCCGCTTCTCCACAGACGCAGAATGCATCGGAGCAAAATGGACCCTTACCTATAACTTCGGAATGAGCCACATGGCCTACACCGGAATCAAGGGAATGGACATCTATGTCCTGGACAAGGGCAAAGACTGGAAATTTGCAGGAACGGCCTTCCCTAACGGCAAGCATTCCAACAGCGTATTCGTAAGGAAAATGTACGGCGGCAAAAAGGAGTATATGATTTATCTTCCTCTGTACGACGGTGTTGACCACATGGAGATTGGAATAGACTCCACAGCAACCATCTACGCTCCTTCAGGAAGCCTCGCCGAGGGCGGTCTGCCAATCCTCTTCTACGGAACCAGCATCACCCAGGGCGGCTGCGTTTCCCGCCCGGGTATGGCATATCCTTCCATCATCTCAAGAAAGCTCGACAAGCCTGTCATCAACCTCGGCTTTTCCGGCAACGGGAGAATGGACGGCAATATGGCAGACTGGATCAAGACCATCCCCGCATCTGCTTACGTGCTGGACTGCCTGCCAAACTGCACCTACAACACAACTCGCGACAGTTCAGACTATTTTATCGGCTGGATAGCATACTCCAACCCTAACACTCCCGTATATCTCGTGAACAACTTCGAGTATCCTCAGCAGTTCATCCTGCCAGGCAACAACGACGATATGGTCAAGGAAAATATCCTTATCCGCGATATTTACAAGAGGCTCAAAAAGCACGGAACAACTATAAAGGACCCTGTCACTGGAGAAGAAATCAAGACCGGCCCTCTGAAGAACCTCAGGTTCATCGACGTGTCAAAGGAAAAAGGCATAGATAACGAAGACACCGTGGACGGCAACCACATGACCGACCTCGGCACGGCCCACTTCTCAAAGCGCCTGCTCAAACACATAAAATAATCGCCGAAAATTATTAAATATTAATAACTATTATTATCTTTGTTGTGTAAACAAAGAAACAATGAAAACAACATCAGTTGCATTAGGGCCTCATTTTGAGAATTTTATCCAATCCAGCATAGCCGGAGGGCGATATAATAACGCCAGCGAGGTTGTACGGGCCGGACTTAGACTTCTCGAAGAACAAGAACAAAAAATAGCAGCTCTTCGTGCCGCAATTGAAGAGGGGTTGAACAGTGGGTTTGTCGAGGATTTTGATCCTGACAAATTTTTGAAGGAGATTAAGGCACAATACAATGAAAAGCTTTGAGTTGACAGAAGCCGCAAAAAGAGATCTTCTGAATATTTGGATTTACACGGCAGACACCTGGTCTGCAAATCAAGCAGACAGATATTATTCGATATTAATCGCCTCTTTTCAACTAATAGCAGAAAAGATTGGATTCGCCGGTCTTAGATATGACAATATCTATGAGGGCTTATTCGGTTATCATATAGAAAAACATATTGTATTCTATTTGCGAAAAACCGATGACAGCATCCTAATTGTGAGAATACTGCATGAAAGCATGGATTACAAAAGACATCTATAAGATCATATTACTTAGAAGCCCCAGGCGGCTTTGACGTCGGCAGGGATAATCTGGGCATCTATGTAATCTACAGTAACGAAGGATGAATGGTTCTCGTCGTAATCGGAGTCTGTTTTATCCTTGTACACAATTCTCAGAATAATCCAGCCCTTGACATCTGCCGTGCAGTTATCGCCCGGGAAGAAAGTTATATAGTACATTTCCGGACCGGACTTTGAAAAAGCTATTGGATCTTCAACATTGTCTCCCTCTCCGCCATCTACATAAACTTTCAGTCTTTTATGCCAGTTGTTGAACAGAATCCTTGAGTTTTCATCTGAATTTGATTTGGTCTGCAGTTCAACACGGTAAACTTTCTTTTCTTTCGTGAAATGAACATATGCCGTAACAGCCATTGACGGAAAGATTCCTGAAAAAACATCAACATTGCCATATCCGTCCAGAAAAAGATCTTCCGTTTGTTCATCCTCATATTCAAAATCGGCGTCTTCCAACTTGTCCTCGAATTCGGCAACATCAAGATTAAACGGAATATTGCAGAAAGTCATATAATCCGACTTTAGCATAGTCTTCAGGCTGCCTGAAATCTCCACCGGCTCCAATCGTTGAGTTTGCGGCGCTACAGTTACCTTCTGGCCGCCTGTAGTTGTAATCGTTTGCTGTTTGTTTTGGGTCTGCGATGGTTGATTCTGGGTAGTGGTCTGACCGCCTGTGCGGACTCTGGACCTGTTTTGGGAATAGCCGCCAACTGTTATCATTACAAGGACGGCAAGCAGTGCAAGTCTTTTCATAACTGATGTCTTTTAACAAACCAAAGTTACATCAAAATTTGTTCCTGCAAGTATGATTTTTGCAGGAATTGTTATCTTTGAAAAAACATTCAATTTTATGAAATCGCGTCTTAACCTATCCGCGGCAATCGCCGTGATATTATTCGGAACGTTTGCTGTTCTTTCTTTTGGAAGCAATAAATGCTTCTCTCAGAGTGCCTTGGAGACCTTAAAGGCAATGGGCGGAAACGCTCGTATCAACGTTCCGCCGGTAAGCGACCCCGTCTGCTGCTATTGCGGAGCCAACAGAAGTGATTCCCCTAGACGGGAACCCCACAAGCCTGGATGCCCTAATTATGAGGGAGGACAAAGGACCAGCAATCAGAACAGCTCAAACAATTCCGGATACCAGGCTTATACCGGATCCTATAACTACAATGCTCAAGGAGACCACCATTATGTAACCTTTGCAGACCACGCCGGCAGCTCTTACATTCCTCCAAAACCAATTAGGGAAACGGCGGAAGGCCAGGCTATTTTGGCTGTAACGGAAGTTGCCGCAGATGCTGCGGCAGCTGTTTTGGCAGAAGGGCTCAGGGCCTTGTTTTCGTGGGGCTCTGAACGTGTATTCAGCAGAGACCACCACGGAAGGGAGTACGACCGAAGCGTCAAGGACAAGAATTGGGGAACAATGCAGGTCATAGAGAAAAATGGAACGGAGGGCATCTGGGACAAAGGAGCAAAAAAATGGTATGTAAAACCAGGAAAATATCATAACATCCACATATTCGACGGGTATGGCGTGGTGCTCCAGGACAAACGCGGAAAATGGGGAATGATTGAACCGACCGACAACGGAAGGATTCTGGTGCAGTTTGACTATGATGACTGCAAATTCATCTCTGAAGGAGGCACAGGTTCTCCTGTTGTATTCGGATACAAGGATGATGAAGGTTTTATGCACTATATGATAGGCCGCAATGTTCTGGACAAATCCAAGAACGCCTACCATTTTGATTTCTATGACGGGCATTACAGCCAGGTGGAAATTACCGGAAGGCAGCATCCAACCAGAGGAGAACTGATTGCACTGATTGGCAAAGACTATGACACCGGAAAGACCAAGATCATGTCATATAACTGCAATAATATCTTTGGCGCAAGGCAGGATGAAAAATATGACGACGTCATCCTTACCGGAATGATGGATGTAAGCGAGCAAAAATACAAAGACCTGAACGGAAAAGAGGTTACTATGTGGGACGACTATTACAAAGTGAAGAACAACGGCAAGATGGGTTATGTCGTAACGCGCCACAACACTTTTGCAGATCATTCCTACGGCTCGTCTGAACTGCTGGCCTGCGACTATGATAATGTAACCCCGCTTGAGACACAGGCTTACGTATATGAAAGCATGCACAACCAATTCAGCTCAAGAAGCTCCAAAGAATTGGTGATTACAGAAAAAGACGGAAAATTCGGCGTTGGCTTCACATATTCGGAATCTGCCAAAAACCCTAAATATGATGACATTGGCATTGTGAACATCCGCGATGCAGACGGTGACCTTATGCCTGTTGCCATAACAAAAGAAGGCAATAAATATACGGCACGGCGCCTCGACAGCATTCCAATTTACTGGGATGACGGCAGCCGTGTCGAGGCCAACGATTTCCTGAAGGTCATAGACCGCCTGAACAAGCACGCGAAAGCCTGCCCTCACGCTTGGAGAAAAATGAAAATCAAAAAATAAACATATACAATGAAAAAAGTCCTATTCCTTACAGCCCTGATTTTATGCTCCTTGGGAGTAAGGGCGCAGAATGTCAAAACAAAAAAAGCTGATTCTGTTTTCATCGCGATCACTATGGATTCTCCTTTTTCCAAATGCTTTGGAAATGTTGACGTCAACAAAGACGGAGTGGTGACATTCGCTGAGGCAAATGCCGCAGACACTCTTTATCTGGGATACGGCGGAAGGAAGAACATCATCTCCAACGTGGATTTTCTGAAGCACTTCCCTAACCTGAAATATCTCAACCCTGGAAACGCCACGGTTGAAGAATTAGACCTGAGGCACATGAAAAAGCTTGAAGTTCTGGACCTTACCCTTGCGCCCTTTGTAAAGAAGATTACGATAACCACAGGATGTTTTCCTAAGATTATCTACCCGAGCGGAGAAGGAGATTTTACCGTAACCAGAGTTTACGACCCTAACGACCAGTCGTCTTGGTGGCATTAGGCAACTCCTGGCGGAGCATAGGTTTCTTGAACCTGTAGCTGAAGATGATGAACAGCAGGCCCGCAACCACGAACGGAATGCTCAGAAGCTGGCCGTTGTTAAGAAGCCTTCCGCCGGCAGCGGCAACAGCGTCAGAACCATCCTGAGGAAGCTTGCAGAACTCTATCAGGAACCTCGCTCCAAACAGAAGAACCAGGAAAAGACCAAACAGGAAGCCTCTGTAAGGGGCTTTCTTGTTGTCTTTGTGTCTGCGATAGATCCAGTTCAGTATGAGGCCTATAAGAAGATATGACAGAGCCTCGTAGAGCTGTGTCGGATGATGCGGAACGCTTTGCCCGTCGCGGACGAAAATGAATCCCCAAGGAACACTGGTCTCGTATCCGTAGATTTCAGAATTCATCAGGTTGCCCAGTCTAATGGCCATTCCGGCAAAAGGAATTGCAAGGGCCAGGCGGTCGCAAATCCACACATAGTCTATGTTGTATTTCTTGCCGTATTTGTGGGCGTACCACCATATTCCGATCAATATGGCAAAGGCTCCTCCATGGCTGGCAAGTCCGCCGTGCCAGACTTTGAAGATTTCGCCAAGGTTGTTCTTGTAAAAATCCCAGTCGTAGAAAAACACGTGGCCAAGCCTGGCTCCTACCAGGGCACAGATCAGGAGCATATACAGCATCGGGTCCAGAAGCTTGGACGGAAGGCCTTCTCTCTTGTAGTACTTTGAGAACAGCCAGTAGCCGAAGATGAAACCGGAGACGAAAAGCACTCCGTACCACCTTAACTGGAAACCGCCTATCGAGAATATATATGGACTGACGTCCCACTTTATTGCCAATAAACTATTTATCATATTCTACTTTGTAAACATTCTTGCAAAAACGCTGAGCGGAATAACTTTCTTGAACTTGTCTTCAAGAGCCAGTTCTCCGCAGGTGTATTCACGGCCCTCACATTCTCCGAAAGCTTTCTTCAAAAGAGTGTCCGCCAACAAGGCCGAGTATCCGTTGGAGTAAAGATTCAGAACTACAAACGAGTGCTCCTTTGCCACAATCTTTGAACATTCTTCCAGCATCTCGAAAAGCAGTTCATCCAGCTTCCATCTCTCTCCGTCCGGCCCGTGCCCGTAAGCCGGAGGGTCAAGAATCAGGCCGTTGTAAACATTTCCCCGACGAATCTCTCTCTTCACGAATTTCAGGGCGTCGTCCACTATCCAGCGGATGTTGTCCAGGCCGGAGGAGGTCATGTTCTCCTTGGCCCAGCTCACCACCTGCTTTACGGAATCCACGTGGGTAACATCCGCCCCCGCACATTTTGCGGCAAGGGTAGCTCCACCAGTATAGGCGAAAAGGTTCAGGACCTTGAAGCCCTTGCGTGTATGGGAATATATCCAGTCCCAGTTGGAGGCCTGCTCAGGAAAGACTCCCACGTGCTTGAAAGATGTAAGGCCGAGCCTGAGTTTCAAAAACAGGCCGCCGCTCTCAGGTATACCGTGGCGGAAAGCGCTCCATTCAGAAGCCTGGCGATCCGCTCCCTTGTACTCGATAAACCACCTTTCCGGCATTTTCTTGAGCATTTCCCAGGTGCCCACATCTTCCTTTCCGGCCTTGCCGAATCCGGCTCCGGGATGAAATACTGTATGGGCGAGCTTCTTCCACTCGGTATCGCTCATACTCTTGGACCACAGGGCTTTAGGTTCGGGTCTGGACATTATGAAACCTCCGAACCGCTCCAGCTTGTAACCGTCCCCGGAATCGATGATTTCGTAGTCTTTCCAGCCGGAAGGGCTTTCAATCGATATATTGTGGTTTGTCTGTGCCATAGTCTTAACAAGTACAAAGATAAAATTATTAATTTTGCGACGATTTAATAATTCCTTAATTATGCAGAAGTTTATCGACACTTACGATTTCAAAGGCAAGAAAGTTATTGCCAGGGTTGACTTCAATGTTCCATTGGACAAGGATTTCAAGGTTACAGACGACACCAGAATCCGCGCAGCTGTTCCAACAATCAAGAAAGTGCTGGAAGGGGGCGGATCCATCATACTTATGTCCCATCTGGGAAGGCCGAAGGGAGTGGACAAGAAATACTCTCTGGAGCATATCATTTACAAGGTTGAAGAGCTTCTGGGCCAGAAAATCCAATTCTGCCCGGACTGCATGAAGGCAGACCAGGCCGCAAAGAACCTCAAGCCGGGAGATGTTCTTCTTCTTGAAAACCTCCGCTTCTATGCCGAGGAAGAGGGCAAGCCAAGAGGACTCGCCGATGACGCTTCAGATGAAGAGAAGAAAGAGGCGAAAGCCAAGGTAAAGGAAAGCCAGAAGGAGTTTACAAAGCATCTTGCATCTTATGCAGACTGCTATATCAACGATGCTTTCGGAACAGCCCACAGGGCTCACGCATCTACAGCACTTATCGCAAAGTATTTCCCTGAGGACAAGATGTTCGGCTACATCATGGAAGGCGAGATCAAGGCCATCAACAAGGTGGTCAACGAGCCTCAGCATCCAGTTACCGCAATCATCGGCGGAAGCAAGGTTTCCTCCAAGATCGGCATCCTCCAGAACCTGGTGGAGAAGGTTGACAATCTGGTAATTGGCGGCGGAATGGCCTACACTTTCGTAAAGGCGAAAGGTGGAAAGATAGGAGCTTCCATCTGCGAGGATGACCAGCTTGGGGTTGCTCTCGACATTCTGAAATCAGCCGAGGAAAAGGGCACCAAGGTTTACCTTCCTAAATACAGCGTTGTGGCCAACCGTTTTGAAAACGACGCCACCAAGATGATTGTCAAGATAGACGAGATTCCTGACGGATGGATGGGAATGGATGTCGGAACGGATTTCCTTGTAGAGGTTGAGGATGTCATCAACAGCTCTAAGACTGTCCTGTGGAACGGTCCTGTCGGGGTGTTCGAGATGCCTTGGTTCGCTCAGGGAACCCTGCACATCGCAAAGGCTCTTGCAAAGGCCACTCAGGAAAAGGGCGTGTTCACCCTTGTCGGAGGCGGAGACTCCGTAGCCGCAGTCAACCAGATGGGTTACGCAGACAAGGTAAGCTACGTTTCCACCGGCGGCGGCGCTATGCTGGAAAGCCTTGAAGGTAAAATCCTCCCTGGCATCCAGGCTGTTATGGAATAAGCGGGATGGTTCTCAGGCGGAGGCGGCAGGCCTCTGTCTCTTCCTGGTTTTCGGGAAGTTTCTGATGAATCTTGAAACCGTAATCGGTAGAATTGTCCTCCGGGTTTTCCTGGAGGACTTTTTTGTATATCCTGATAGGGATTTCCGGCCTTCCTTCTGCAACGTATGCTATGTCAAGGCGCTTGATATTATTCTCGCGATGCCAGGAAAGAGGGAATGTGTCGAGGATGTGATCCACATATCTCATTGAATTAATGTGGCCGTTGAAATCCACATCGCTGAAGAAAGTGGGCACTTCTCTTGCCAGAGAGATGTCTTCCATCTGGACCCGTACCGGCTTTGATATTGGAACTTCAAGATATTCAGGATGGTCTGGGGAAACCACAAAGTCCTTTATGGCTCCGGCCTTGATTTCAAAAAGGTCTGCAGGATGACGGGTGGTGGTGTCTATCATTGCCCACACGCTTCTTCCCCAGCCGAGGGTTTCTCCCGTGGATTGTATGCTCATCCTGAAATTACGGTTGGTAAAGAGCGGATGGACTTTTTCCACCCAGGTTTCCACGGTTATTATCTCGTGCCTTGACGGTATCCTCAACATTTCAACGGCAAGACGGGAAAGCACCCACGTCTTGCCGATTGAATTGAGATAGTCCGTACCGAAGCCTCTTTCCGTGGAATGATAGTCCGCAGAACTCAGCATTGTGTTCACAAGGAAGCTGAAGCGCAGCATCTTGCGGACATTGCACTGGTACTGTTCTATCTTGAAATTATAACTGCCTTTCTTGGGAAGAGACATTATACGGTCATTATTTCCTTCTCCTTGGCGGCGACGATTTCATCAACCTTCTTGGTGAAGGAATCCGTGTGCTTCTGGATTTCTACTTCCGCATCCTTGCAGATGTCTTCCTCAAGACCGTCTTTCTTGAATTTCTTGTGAGCCTCTACAACTTCCCTTCTGGCGTTACGGATACTCATCTTGGCATTCTCTCCGGCGCCTCTTGCCTGCTTGCACAGGTCCTTTCTCCTTTCCTCTGTCAATGGCGGGATGTTGATTCTCACATTCTCTCCGTTGTTGATTGGAGTGAAGCCCAGATTGGCGTCCATAATTGCCTTTACGATAGGGCCTACCATCTTCTTCTCCCAAGGCTGCACTACCATGCTCTTAGGGTCCGGAGTGGTAATGGAAGCAACCTTTGGAATAGCGGTCGGTGAACCGTAATAATCCACCATAACATTGTTGAGCACTGCAGGGTTGGCCTTGCCTGCCCTGTAGGTCTTAAGATCTTCCTCAAGATGCGCAATGGCGTTTTCCATCTTTTCAACGCCCTGTGCAATGTTGTCTTTTGATACTTGGATTTCCATATCTTATTGTTTTTGTATTATCCGTTATTGACCACGGTTCCTATATTCTCCCCCGCAAGCAGACGGTTAAGGTTAACCGGATCTGTCATGTCAAAGACCTCTATCGGAATGTTGTTTTCCTTGCACATCGTAAAGGCCGTCTGGTCCATAACTTTCAGGTTATCAGCCAGTGCCTTGTCGAAGGTAAGGGTATCGTACCTTGTTGCCGTAGGGTCTTTCTTGGGGTCTGCGGTGTACACGCCATCAACTTTCGTGCCCTTGAGAAGTGCGTCAGCCTCTATTTCGCAGGCCTTCAGCGATGCCGCAGAGTCTGTCGTGAAGAACGGATTGCCTGTTCCGCCCGTAAATATTGCCACTCCTCCGGCATTCAGGACTTCCATAACCCTGTCCTTGTTGAAATGCCTTGCAAACGGCTCCATCGGATGAGGTGTATACACTTCTGCCTTCACTCCTTCATCCTCGATGAATATACCCAGGGCCTTGCCGTTAATGACGGTTGCCAGCATTCCCATCTGGTCTCCCTTCACGCGGTCGAAACCTTCCTTCACTCCGTTCATTCCGCGGAAGATATTTCCTCCTCCCACAACTATTCCTATCTGACATCCGGCCCGAACGGCCTTTGCTATTTCCACTGCATAAGACTTGATTACATCTGAATCCAGCCCCTGGCCGTCAGCTCCGCCCATGGCCTCGCCGCTGAGCTTGAGCAATATTCTTTTGTATTTCATATTAGTTATTTGCTATTAACCTACGAATTTAGCCATTTCTTGCAATAAATGCAACTGTATGATAACTTTGCTTTTCCCAAAAACCTTGTGTATATTGCATCGTTTTTCAGGAATGAATATTTAATATTACTGATATTTATATGGCTAACATATTTACAACTTCTATCGGCAAGAAGGTCATTATGAGTTTGAGCGGATTGTTTCTAATCCTGTTCCTCACCCTTCATGCATGTCTGAATGCAGCTTATCTGTGGTCTCCAGAGGCTTTTAACCATGTCTGCGAGTTCATGAGTCTGCCTGTTATCAAGATTATGGTACCGGTTCTGGCTTTCGGTTTCATCATCCACATCATCTATGCTTTTGTGCTCAGCCTTCTTGAGTATAAGGCAAGAGGAAAGGAAAGATATGCCGTGGCTAACAAGACAAAGGCTGACGGATGGGCATCAAAGAACATGCTCGTTCTGGGTATAATTGTCCTGCTGGGTATCGCTCTCCATCTTACCCATTTCTGGGCAAAGATGCAGCTGCAGGAATTCATCGGCAACGAGCCTATTTCAGGAGCTGACGCAATGGTAATGACTTTCAAACCTCTGTGGGTTCTGATTGTTTACCTGGTATGGTTCTTCTTTATCTGGTTGCACTTGACGCACGGTTTCTGGAGCGCATTCCAGTCTATGGGCTGGAACAACAACAAGTGGATCAAGAGACTCCAGTGGATCGGATACATCTATTGCACTGCTGTCATCCTGATTTTCGTGGTTGTTGCCGTAAAGGGACACTTTGTGGCAAACGGAATCTGCGGTTAACCGATTCAGACGAACAATTCTCTTATGATACCGTCCGAGATGAAGAATTTCCCGGGCGGTATTTTTATTTTGCCGTCTGGGGTGAGGGTGATCAGGCCATTGCTTTCCATTGCTGATAATTTTGGAAGAAGGTCTGAAATGAAAAGTGAAGACTGCGGGCCGCAGTTTCTCAGGGTGTCCAGGCTAACGCCGGCGGCTGTTCTCAGGCCCAGCATAAGGATTTCGTTGAATACATCCTCCGGAGACAGGGTTTCCCCTTCCCTCAGCGTCAGTATGGAAAGGTTGCACCAGGTTGCAATGTCAGAAGTGTTCCACTCCCTTGCCATTCCTATGAAAGAATGCGCTCCGGGGCCTAGGCCCAGATAAGGGGTGCGATTCCAGTAGGAACTGTTGTGGCGGGAATGATATCCGGGTTTGCAGAAATTGGAAACCTCGTACTGGACATATCCGGCGGCCTTCAGCTTGGCTTGAAGGATTTTGTACATCCTTTCACTGTCTTCCTGGGAAGGCAGAGAGAATTCTCCCGATTTTTCCATTCTCTCAAGGGGAGTATCGGGATCTATTCCCATCTGGTATGCAGATATATGCTCTGGGCTTAACTCTATGATTGTATCCAGGTTATCTTCCCAATCCCTTACCGTCATCAGGGGAAAGCCGAAGATAAGGTCAAGGCTGATGTTGTCAAAACCGGCTTTGCGGAGGATTCTGTAAGCGTTAACGGCGGTTTGGGAATCGTGGCGGCGCCTCATCCATTTAAGGTGGCTATCCTTGAAAGACTGCACACCCATACTCACCCTGTTAACTCCCATTCTCCTCAGCGATCCGGCATAATCTTCCGTGATGTCGTCAGGATTGACTTCAACGGTAAACTCTATTTCCTCCGCGATTGTGAAGGTTTCCCTTATCGCGGAGACTGCTTCTTTCAATAATTCGTGGGGCAGGATTGAAGGAGTGCCCCCACCAACGTAGAGCGTTTTTACGATGCGGTCGCTTTCATAAAGGGAAGAAAAGAAATCCCCGCGCTCCGAGATTTCTCTTTTAAGCGCAGGGATGTACTTTTGTCTTAAACCCTTTGAGACAGTTGAACAGAAGCCGCAATAAATGCACCTTGAGTTGCAGAACGGAACGTGCAGATAAATGCCGGCCATTTCGGGGCTATTTCAGATGCACCTCGGCTGTTCCGATCTTGCCCTTTTCCGTATAGGCTTCCGCGGTGTAGGTTCCCTTGGCGAGCTCGGCGCCAGGAGTGAAGTAGATGCTTACATCCAGTTCCTGACCCTGATAGTCAACCTCACGGGATGCGGAATAAATCATCTGCTCGCCGTTGCAGGAGAATACCTGTTGTCCGCCGTCTGTCATAAGGACTCCGTCCGGATCCTTGATCCTGATATATATGGTCATAGGACCGGTAGCGGCGATGGCGTTCTCCACCAGGGAGAGGCTGACCTTGAACTGCTCGGCGCGGGAAGAACGGTCCATGCTCTTTCCTCTGCGGTTAAGGGCAACGATGCTGAGACCGCGTCCGCGGATGGTGGAGCCTTCGTCGATCTTCTTGCTCTGCTCCTCTATCTTCTTGGCCTGGGCCTCGTTCTTGGCGGTAGTTTCCTGTACCTGCTTCTTGGCCTCGGTAACCTCTTCCTTAAGGGCGATGTTCATCTGGTTGAGGGAATCTATCTGCTTGATATACCCGCGCATGATGGATCGCAGAGTACCAAGTTCCTTTTCATACTTGCGCAGCTGGGAAGCGTTGTTTGCCTCAGTCTTCTTAACCTTTTCTATGAGTTCGGCAACCTTTTCCCTTTCTATCTGGAGCTGCGTATTGATGGTATCGTTGGTGGAGGAGAGGGATGCGTAGTCCTGCTGGAGCTGCGCTATCTGGTTTGTCAGATCCTCCTTGTCCACTGTCAGTTCCTGAACAACCTCCTTGACTTCAGTCTTCTTGCTCAGCTGTGCTATAAGTACGCCGGCCAATACCAGAATGACGGCGGAAAGCACTCCAATGATGATCTTCAGTTTCTTTTCCATAACACTTGTTTGTCTAGTCAGGCAAAAATAGCAATAAAAATGTTTACTTTTGCCCCCGCATAATAATTGTTGCGGCTATGTTAAGATATATCATACGTTCTCTAAAATGCCTGATTATTGTTGGCATAATGTTTACCCTGGTGGTACTGATAATGTTCTACACTTCCGAACATGACGCAAATCTCAGGCCATGGAACCTGTTTGACGGCAACTGGACAAAGGTAATCCTGTTCTTTGTGGCATATGCCGGAGTATATCCGCTGATAGGATACAGCAAGAGGGATGTGGCTTTCGGCGACGGTTTTTCCGAAAGAAGACAGGAAATCGCCGGTGTCCTCCGCGATATGAACTTTGTGCCGGAAGATATAATGAAGTCTGAAAACCCCGAGGTTCTCCGCCTCCACAACAACAGCGGTATAATCCGGGCACTGAGGCTTTGGGAAGACACGCTTACCCTTACCGGACACGATGGAATGATAACCGTAGAGGGCCAGAGAAAAGACGTGGTCAGGGCATCTATGAGAATAGAGAATTATTTAGCGTCAAAGTCATGAAGGTCGTAAAGAAATACCTTAGCCACATTTCAGCAAACCTGGCAAAGGGAATGCTGGAAAACGCCGGGATTCAGGCAGCAGTCCTTCATCAGGATGCCCCTTATGCCGGCATTTCGTTCAAACTCTCAATTGACCTTGCTGTCAACGATGAAGATTACGACAGGGCTGTAGAACTTCTCAAGGAAGCTGAAGAAGGAGAAATGACCCTGGATGAGAAAGATGCCGAATAGGCTTCAGAATCCTTCTTTCATCATTATTTCTGCCTGGCAGAGCTCCTGGTAGAACTCTTTCCCAAACTTGTACTCTATAGGTTCTCTCAGGAACTGATAGACTTTTATACCTTTCTCCTTCCCGAGACGGAAAGCATCGGAACACAGATGTTCACGGCTGAGCATAAGACCGGTAAAGCCTGTGCTGAAAGTTTTCAGGCGAATGGGAAATATCCAACAGCTCAGAGGCTTGCGAATGCCCTTTCGGCATTTTTCAAATCCCTTTTCCACAGCACACCAGGTAAACCCGTCCGGATTTGTCACAGAGTAGGCACACCTTCCGTCCGAAGGAACCAGCGGAGTCACCAGGTCTCCATCCTTGTCTATTACGGAATAACCCTGTGACCGGATTTCCCCTTTTCCGTCTGCTGCCAGGAATGGATCATAGTCCGCGCTCTGGGATTCAAGGCTTCTGGCCTCACCTTCTTCCAGCGGGGCTCCGCTATCTCCCACGACACAGCAACATCCTTTGCACCTCGAATAGTCGCAACAAAAGTATTCAGTGAGTATTTCCGTGCTTACCAGGCACTTGCCGATTTCTATGATCATATCAGTTCAGATCGAAGAAGTTCCTTATGAACTCATTCTCCTGCAGCATCTGGAGTGTAGGTATATCTGCAGTGGTTCCGTCCATTATCACGGTTATCCTGTTGGTGGAGGCCACGTCCTTGACAAATGAGCAGAACTCAGACTTTGTTATCGAGTTCAAAAGATCACCCGTCACTGAGGAAATGTCCTTGCCGTAGATATACTTGAGCTTAAGCACATCCAGCCAGTAGTGGGCGGAAGAAACAAGGGCGGCGTTGCGGTCTACGAGCATTCTCTTGACCTGTGTATAATCCCAGTCGGAAAGATTGCCCCTGCCGCAGGCGGACAGGCTTGCCATGACTGTTTCGATGCAGGTGTGGACGCTCGCGGAATCTGTCTCGAATATCATGTCCAGCGCACAAATCTGCTCAGGATAATCCTCCAGGGAACTCTTGACATTGTAAAGAGGCACCTTGCTGTAAAGGGAGGTGCGGAAAACATTGTCCACATAAGCCTCTAGCATCTTGGACAGAACCAGATTCTTGGCCGTAAGGTTTTTGGCGGTTGACAAAGTGATGCTGGCGTAGCTCCTCGGAACATTCATCTTGGCAAGGAATCTTTTTTCCTTGTGTCCCTTGGCAAGATAATTAGGAACCACCAGCCAATTCTCCTTGGCAGAAGGATTACCCCTTAGTCCTCCAATGTATTTGACTGCAAGATCCTTGTAAGAAGATGCCCCGTTTCCTGCAAAGATGAACACGAAATCCGCAGCATTAGAAAATCTGCCAGAGAGAGACTTGTGCAATGCGGCATAATCCATGTTCTCCACTTGCTCCTGGGTAAGGTTCTTCACCAGCTGACGGTTGGAATTACGGTACAGGGTAACGGAATCACGGAATGCTGTCTGTGGAGAAACGCTGTTATATCTGAGGTCATAAATCGCTTTGCGGTTGTAGATGTCAAAGGCAGCCTGGTCTGGCCGGCGGTCCGTGAAGTTCAGATATACCGCCTTGAGCAGTTTTTCAGCGCTCGCCGGAATGGCGAATCCGTCCATCTGCTCTGTATTCTGGTCGATGCGCGAAGTCAGATTCAGATGATTGTAGGCATACAGGCGGTTCATGTTGGCATATGAAACGTCTGAGGTTGCCCCTATGTCCAGAACTCCGTTATAGTAATCCTGGGCGCTCAGGGAAACACCTTTCATAAGGGAGAAGCCGCCCTTGCTCACGGCCCTGAAAAACAGCGTATCAGCCTTCTGTGGAACATCCTTGAAAACCAGGGTGGCTCCATTGGAAAGCACAACCACCTTACTGCCGGACTGGGGATCTTCCGTCTCTGAAACTATGGTGGAGGTCAAAGACGGAGAAGCAGAAGGCCATTCCGGAAGAATATTGTCTCCAGGCTGGAGCGGTTTGTCCAATGGCTGGGAATAAGCGGCCAGAAGTCTGTCCCTGGAGATTCTGTTAACCCCCTCCGCCTTTGGAAGGAAGCAGGATATCACAATGTTGTCTTCCTGGCTCAGCGATGCCGCTATGTACTCGGACAGTTTCTTGGCATTGAGGTTGAAAAGCACCTCTTTCATAATCTCGAACTGCATTTCGGTGCTGGCCATCGAGTAGCCGTCGTAACTGCTCTTGAGTGCTCTCTCAAGATAAACATCGTTGCCCGCCTGGTTACGGTTGTCGTAGAAAGCTTCCAGTTCTTTCCAGTAAATATCCTGGGCTTTTTCAAACTCCCTGGAATCAACTCCGCGATCGCAAAGCTTTTTCATCTGGGAACTAACAAAGGAAATCGTTGAATAAACACTGGAAGGAAGTGTTTCGAATTCGATGGTCAAGGCACTGCTGTTTTCTATCCCCATAAACTTGCCTTTTCCTATCGAAAGATTATATATCGGAAGGTTCTCCCTAAGGATTCCGTCGCTGATCCTGTCCTTGAGCAGGCGCAGTGTGGCATTATCCATAAAATCCTGTATATAAGGCAGGTTTGTCTTCTTGTACTTATTTTTCAGGGGTTGCTTGAGAAGGTTGATGGAAACTATTGACTTTTCAAACTCGTCGTCCTGAAGAACATAGGTCTTCACGCCCTCGAAAGGCTTTGGCTCATACCAGGTGCGCTTGGTGCTTTTCAGCGGTTTCGGAATTGTGGAGAAAACAGATTTGATCTGTGTTTCCATCTTGGCCGGATCCACATCTCCCACAACTATTACCGTCTGAAGCTCAGGACGGCACCAATTATAATAGAAACTTCTCAGGTCTCTTGAATTAATGCGGTTAATACTCCTGATGTCAGACGGGAGAACCTCATCGTTGTAAGGACTGTCGGGATAAAGATCCTGAAGGAGGTCATGTTCCATGCGGTGCATAGGTGTCCAGCTGTTGAGTATCCTTCCGGCAAGCGTGCTCCTCTCGGCGGAAATGTCTTCTTCCTCCACGTTTATGGAACTCATCCAGTTGTAGAGTATGAGCAGGGCGGAGTCCACGGTGTTGCTCCTTTCGGTCGGAATATCCTTGACGGCATAGGTCACCCTGTCCTTCCCCGTGGAGAAAAGCAGATTATCCTGGGTAAGTCCCAAAGTTTTTATATAATCTGTTATGGCGGTCCCTTCAAAATTTCTAGTTCCCTTTGTAGCAAGCTGTTGCAACAACATAAAAGAGCCTCGGTTCCCGTCTTTTTCCAGGGAAGTTCCCACTTTCTGGGCCACGCAGAAGGTGGCCGTTGATTTTTGGGCCTGATTTTTGACTATGATGTAGGAAAGTCCGTTGGAGAGCGTACCGCTTTTTACCCTCGGGTCATCCGGAAGGGTGGGGAGATCCCGGGGTTGCGAAAGCATCGCAGACGGGCTTGCAAAAGCAAGGAGAAACGTCAATATGATTGCTATCTTCTTCATAACAGATTGAATGTGCACAAAAATAAGAATATTTCGGGGTTTGCGTGATACCTGCATTTTTTTTATTTTTGCAACCACTGAAATTTTGAAATAATAACCAAATAAAACCAATAGAGATGAAAAGAATCACCAGACTTTTTTTGACCGCGGCAGTCGTACTGTTCGCGGGAAGTGCATTTGCCCAGGATATGACTCAGGCAGGAGAACTTTACCAGAAGGCTACCGAGGCTTATCAGGCAGGAAATGAGATTGAGGCTGTAAAGGGTTTCAAGGAAGCTCTGAAAATCGCCCAGGCGGCTGGAGACGAGGGAATAGAGATGGCAGAAGGCTGCAAGGACATGATTCCTAACATCCTCCTTTCAGCTGCAGGTAAACTGGTTGCAGCAAAGGATTATGCAAAGGCAGAAGAGACTTACAACGAGGCTCTGGCAGCAGCTAAGGAATATGGCAAGGAGGCAGCCGTAAAGAGCGCTGAGACCAAACTCGCCCAGATACCTATGCAGCAGGGAAACGACGCTTATAATGCCGGCAATATGGATGAGGCTATTTCTTTCCTCCTGAAGGCTGTTGAAAGAGACGGAAACAACGCCAAGGCCCATCTTCTTCTCGGTATGGCTTACAACAAGGCAGAAAAAGATGCCGAGGCAGAAGTTTCATTGATGAAAGCAAAGGAACTCGGCGATGCAAACGCTGAGAAGGTGCTTACCGGAATGTTCGTTTCCGGAGCAAACGAGGCAATGAAGGCAAAGAAGTTCAACGACGCTATCGCAAAGGCTGAGAAGGCTCTCGCCCTCGGCCCTAACCCGACCGCAAGCCTTATCGCCGGAATGAGCGCATATCAGGCAAAGAATTTCAACAAGGCCATCACCCACCTTGTAAACGCTCCAGCTTCTGCACAGAACACCTACATCCTCGCTTCTTGCTATGAGAGCGCTGGAAAGAAGGCTCAGGCATGCGCTACCTACAAGAAGGTGCTTAACGACGGTAAGTTCGGTCCTACCGCAAAGCAGAAGATTGCCAAGCTGGGTTGCTAATGGATTATGCCTAGGGTAGAACTTCTTTCTCCGGCAAGAAATTCGGAAATCGGTATCGCGGCTATTGACTGCGGTGCCGATTCCGTTTATATCGCCGCTCCGAAATACGGGGCCAGACTGGCCGCGGGCAATTCCTTTGAAGACATAGGAACGCTTTGCTCCTATGCCCATAAGTTCGGAGCAAAGATTTACCTCACCCTAAACACCATTCTGTACGATTCGGAACTTGAAGAGGCGGAAAAATATCTGTGGACAGCATACGAGGCAGGAATAGACGCCGTTATAGTCCAGGACTTCTCCCTTCTGAAGATGCACCGCCCGCCGATTCCGCTTTTCGCTTCCACCCAGACGGATATCCGCACCCCGGAAAAAGCAGCCCTTCTGGAAAAGATGGGTTTTTCCCGTCTTATCCTGGCAAGGGAACTGAGTCTGAAACAGATAAGGGAAATCCGCAAGGCCACTTCCGTAGAACTGGAGTCTTTTGTCCACGGAGCCCTGTGCGTAAGCTGCAGCGGCCAGTGCTACCTGTCCCAGAAGCTCACGGGAAGGAGTGCCAACCGCGGGGAGTGCGCCCAGGTATGCCGTTCAAACTATGACCTTGTGGACGGTGACGGAAACATCCTGCTTAAGGATTCCCCGATCCTGTCCCTTAAGGACCTCAACCTTTCCAACCGTCTGGAAGACCTTGTCGATGCCGGCATCACATCTTTCAAGATCGAGGGAAGGCTCAAGAACATTTCCTACGTAAAGAACATCGTAAGGAAATACGACCTGGCACTTAAAGACACCCCTAGGACATCCTGGGGAAGAAGCCGCAGCACATTCATTCCGGATGCGGAAAAAACCTTCAACCGCGGCTATACCGAGTTCTTCCTGGACGGAAAGAGGGGAGATTTCAAGAGCAAGGATGCCGCAAAGGGAATGGGTGAATATATCGGAACGGTTACAGGAGTAAGGGGCGGAGGCAATTCATTTGTCAGCTTCACCTACGGCTCGGACAAAGACATACATAATTCTGACGGCCTCTGCTTTGCCTCCAAAGGCAGGGTTACTGCCGGATTCAGGGCCAACAGTTGCAACGGACGAAGTGTTGAACTCTTCACAAAGGATGCCCCGGTAAAGAAAGGAGACCTTATCTACCGAAACCTGGATGCTGCTTTTGAAAAACAGTTGGAGAACACCCCTCCAAGGATGATAGACATCAATCTGGATGTCTTCCTCAGCGATGGCCATATCGCCATTTCGGCTAACGTCCAGGACAAATCCAAGACCTTCGTGTTCTTCCTCAAGGGAGACCGCGCCCAGAATCCGGATATGGCTAAAAGCTTGATAGCCAAGCAGCTCGGAAAAACCGCAAAACATTTCTCATTTACCGTAAACAGCATCGGTGGAGACGATATCTACTTCTACAAGACCTCTGCCCTCAACTCAATCAGGGCGGAGCTTGCTGAAAACCTGCAGCAGTATCTTGAAGAAGAACGCCTACGCTTAAAGGCAAGATACATCGCGGAGAAAAAAGACTTTTCAAGCCTTAAAGACCTGGCGGAAGAGGCTTTCAAGGAAGGAGGGGGTTCTTATCTTAGAAACTGTTCCAACCGCCTTTCAAAAGAGGTCTATAAGGAACTTGGCTTCGGCGATATCAAGCCGGCATTCGAGCAGGACCCTCCAAAAGACGCCATCCTTATGAGATGCAAATATTGCATCCGCTACCAGATGGGGCTTTGCAAAAAAGAAGGCGGGGACAGCCGTCCGCTCTTCCTCAAAAACGGAGATAACACCCTGGCCCTGGAATTCGATTGCTCCAGATGCGAAATGCTGGTGCGATTTGATTATCTTTGCCACGTATGATTTTTTCTGAAATAGCGGGACACGAAAATCTGGTTGAAAACCTCAGGAATATGGTGCAGGGCGGAAGGATGCCGCACGCTGTGCTTTTTTCCGAGCAGAGCGGATGCGGAGCGCTTCCTTTAGCCCTCGCCACAATCCAGTTCATGTTCTGCAGGACCAGGAAAGCCCTGGCAAGCGGAGAGGATAACCCTCTGGTTAAGGGGCTGTTCGGAGACCAACCGGACAATCTGCCAACACAGGATAGCTGCCAGGTGTGCTCTTCCTGCATCAAGGTAAGGAATCTCACCCACCCGGATTTCCACTTCGTTTTCCCTATAAACACAACCCAGATTGTGGAAAAGGGAAAGAAGGCCCCGATGGATTCTTACTACGATATTTTCCGCACCCTTGTTAAAGAAAACCCTTACTTCAGCGAAGAAGACCTTTACAGGGCGATGGAGCTCGATAACAAGATGGGACTGATTGGAGTAAACGAGGCTGCCTGGCTGATAAACCGGCTGAGTTTCACTTCTTACGAGGGCGGAGAGAAAGTGGTTCTGATACTTTTCCCGGAAAGGATGAACCTGGAAGCCGCCAACAAGCTTCTGAAGAGTATCGAAGAGCCTACGGAGGATACATATTTCTTCCTGATAACCAACGCTCCCGGTAAAATCATCCAGACCATCCGTTCAAGATGCCGCCTGATAGAGGTACCTCCTATCGATAAGGAAAGCCTGGCTAAGGCCATCGCGGAGAAATACAGGATGGATGACAAGAAAGCCCTTCTGTGGGCGGAATGTTCCCAAGGTAGTTTCGGCAGGGCGATGCAGCTCATAGAAAGCAGTGAGGAGGAAACTGAAGACTTTGAGGACTTCATCTCCCTGATGAAGTTGGCCATGGACAAAGACCTTCCGTCTCTGGTCTCATTTGCCGGTGATCTGGCAAAAAGAGGCAAGGAGGCCCAGAAGAATTTCTGCCGCAGTGCCTTGAAGAACCTCAGACAAATGTACCTGCTGAACCTGGGAGAAGAAAACCTGGCATATATGAACCCCAACCAGGCAGAACAAATCAAGGACCTGGCCGGAAGGCTGGATAAGAAAAACTTTGAAAAGTATTACGATATATTCAACGACACCATCGAGTGTATAGAAAGGAACGTGAACGCAAAGTTCATTTTCGGCGATTTGTGCAATACACTCTATCTTAATACCTGATATGGACAAGAAAGACATTGTTTATGACTGCCACAGAGGCTGTCAGACAAACATAGAGAAAGACGGGCAGATCTGTTGCAAATATGACCAGAGCTGCTGCAAGAGAGCCGTTTTCGACTGGCTGAAGGGCATTCCGGAAGAAGAGATGGACAATCTTTTCGAGGTAAGGTTCAAGAATACCCGCAAGGGCATTTACCTCAACACTTCGGGGCAGGTCCTCCGTCAGGGAGACATAGTTGTCACCGAGGCACAGAACGGATGCGACGTAGGCATCATCACCCTCAGCGGAGCTATCGTAGCCCATCAGCTGACAAGGAACAGGATAGACTGGAAGTCCTATGAGTTCAAGAGAATCTACCGCAAGGCCCGCCCTCAGGATATACAGAAATGGCAGGAAGCCATAGCCCGGGAACACCAGACGATGATACGCTCCAGGGTGCTCGCCGCCAATCTAGGCCTGGAGATGAAAATCGGGGATGTGGAGTTTCAGGGAGACGGCACAAAGGCCATTTTCTATTACATCGCAGATGGCAGGGTGGATTTCCGCCAACTTATCAAGGACTTCGCCGAGGAATTCCATATTCGAGTGGAAATGAAACAGATAGGCGCACGCCAGGAGGCCGGACTGATTGGTGGAATCGGAGTTTGTGGCCAGGCTCTATGCTGCTCAAGATACATCAACGATTTCCAGTCCATAACCACAGCTGCCGCCAGATGCCAGGATCTCTCCCTGAACCCGCAGAAACTGGCAGGACAGTGCGGCAAGCTCAAATGCTGTATAAACTACGAAGCAGCCGTCTATCTTGACGCCAAGGAAAAGCTTCCTCACCTTAACGGTCCCCTTCACCTGGAAGACGGAGACATCCGCCCGGTAAAGGCAGACGCCCTCAAGGGTATAATGTGGTTTACCTACACCGACCGCGAAAGTGACGAGGCCTACCCTCTCAAACTTGAAAAAGTCAGGGAGATCTTGGCTCTTAATGCTGAAGGCAAGAACGGCGAGGCCATTTCCGGAACCAAGAAAGAGAAGATCATAGACTTCAAGAGCGCCGCCGGAGAAGACAGCATTACCCGCTTTGATGAAGTTCACCGCAAGAAGAAGGGCAAGCCTCGCGGAAAGATGCGCAGAAGAAACGATTCCCAGCAAAAATGAGCACTATAGGAAAACTGGAGAAATTCCGCCAGAATTCTACTTTCAAATGCCTGCTTCAGCCAAAGATGGAGGAAGTGTTCCGCAAGGACTGGCATCTGAAAGGCAGGTGGCACGAGGATGTTTTCCGCAACTCCAATCCCATAACCCTGGAACTGGGATGCGGAAAGGGAGAATACACCATCTCCCTGGCCAGGATGTATCCCCAAAGAAACTTTATAGGAATAGACATAAAGGGAGCCCGGCTCTGGAAAGGAGCCAAGGAAGCCGAGGAGACGGGTCTGGAAAACGTCAGGTTCGTCCGCACCAGCATAGATTTCATAGAATGGATGTTCGCCGACGGGGAAATCGATGAAATCTGGATAACCTTTGCCGATCCCCAGTTGCGGTCCCCGAGGAAAAGACTTACCGGAACAATGTTTCTGGAAAGATACCGCAAATTCCTCAAACCAAACGGTATAATTCACCTGAAGACGGACAGCCGCCTTCTGCACGAATACACATTTGAGCTGGCCCGGCAGAACTCCCTGGAAATCCTTTGCCGCAGCACAGATATCTACGGAGAGGAAAATCCGGCATTTCCTCCCGAGCTGAAAACCGTCCAGACATTCTACGAGCAGTATTTCCTGAAGATGGGACTTAAAATCACATATCTTGGGTTCAGACTCCGTCCGGATATCTGCTTCAAGGAACCGGAATGGGACAGCGCGTTTTGGCTGGAAAAAGAAAACGAAGGAAGAATTCTTGGAAGAATAAGATAAGACTATGGAAAGTTTGATTTCACTCAGGCACAGGATACATTCCCGTCCGTGCCTTTCCGGAAATGAGGGAGAAACGGCTCAAATCGTTTCTGAATTTCTCACACAATACAATCCGGACAAATTGTGGACAGGCATTGCAGGTAGCGGCATAATAGCACGTTTCGGAAACGAAAGTGGAGGACCTTCCATACTTCTCAGATGCGAACTGGACGCCCTCCCGATCCTGGAGCAGGGTGCAAGATCCCATCGTTCCGTATATGATGGTATAGCCCACAGCTGCGGACATGACGGACATATGGCGATAATGTGCGGTATGGCCAGGTGGATTTCCTCTGAAAGAGAATCTTTACTGAAAAACGGCTGCATTTATCTTCTCTTCCAGCCGGAAGAAGAAACCGGAGCCGGAGCCGAGAAGATGGCATCGTGGATGAAAGAGAATAACATCGGTTTTGACTACGCCCTCGCCCTCCACAACTGGCCGGGAAAGACCCAGGGAGCCGTTGTCATTTATCCGCATACTTACGCCTGGGCCTCCAAAGGAATAAAACTGGACGTTATCGGAAGAACTTCCCATGCCAGCGAGCCTCAAAAGGCCCTCAATCCTACGGACGCCATCATTGAAATTATCCGGAAGATTAATTCCCTGAACACAGAAACAGCATTTTCCACCATCATCTCAGCCGGAGTTGGAGAACTGGATTACGGCATAACTCCCGGACGCGGATATGTTGCTTCAACCACCCGCAGCCAAACAGACGAAGGTCTTGAAAGGCTTGAAAACAAGATCACAGCACAGAGCGAAGAGATTGTCGCAAGATACGGGCTCGCTCTGGAAGTTTCCACCACAGACTATTTCCCGGCCACGATCAACACCCCTGAATTGACCCAGACCGTCAAAAAAATCGCCGAGGAAAAGAAATATATGATAGAAGAAGACCTTGTGGGCACTAAGGGAAGTGATGATTTTGTCCATATAGCAAAGATGGCCCGATGCGGGGCCACCTTCTTCGACCTTGGAAGCGGAACGGACCACGCTCCGCTACACCGTCCTGATTACGACTTTGACGACTCCCTGATAGAGTCCGGTGTGGATATTATGTCAGCCGTCTGCCGACATATTCTGCAAAACCGGTAAGCATTTCCCTTTCCCTGGAAGCTGGAAGTTCCTCGAGGGATTCCTTTGCGGTATCTATATGCCTTTCAAGTATTTGCTGGGCATATTCAAGCCCGCCGTTTTCCCTGACGAAAACAGTTGTCTCGGCGATGATTTCAGCCTCAGCTTCAGTTATTTTCTCCGCGAAAACGGATTCTATCTTCCCTATCCGGGAAATGATATGTGGAGCCTTCTGCGGGGCATTTGCCAAAGCGCCTATCAGCGGGAGTGTTATCTTCCTCTCCTTGATATCAGCCCCGGCTATCTTTCCAGTCTTAAGGTCCGGGGAATAGTCAAAGATATCATCTCTTATCTGAAACGCAAGACCCAGGTTTTCAGCGTAATCAGTAAGGGCTTTGGTGGTTTTTTCTCCGGCCTCTACCGCCATTGCCGCAGACCTTACGCTCGCAACGAATAGAGCTGCCGTCTTGCCGTAGATAATGCTGTAATAATCCTTTTCCGTAGTGTCCAGTTTGTCGGCCTTGTCCATCTGAAGAAGCTCCCCTTCGCTCATTCTCCTGACTGCATCTGCAAAGCAATCTATTATCGCTGGAGGGCAGTGAGATGAAAGAAGATGAAGGGAACGGCTGAGCCAAAAATCTCCGGTAAGGACGGCTGCCGCAGGGCTGAACATTGCAGCCACGGAAAGGGCGCCCCTCCTCATCGAGGCCGCATCCGCAACATCATCGTGCATGAGCGTTGCCGTATGCAGCATTTCTGAAGCGGCAGCGCAGTAATAGCTTGAAGGAGTGAGAGAGCCGCAGCACCGCCCGGCCAGAAGAGACAGAACCGGTCTTATCTCCTTGCCCCTACGGCCCAGTACATAATGGTTGATAGCCTCAAGATAAGGCTCTTCCGAATGTATTGCTAAAGATAGGGTCTGACGATATTTTTCAAAGTCAGACCCTAGAAACTCTTTTGCGCTCTCAGCTGTAAACATCTGATTAGAAAATAAATGCTACAGAGAACTCAATGCCCCTTGCCTTGGAAGCCTTCCATTCCTGACCGGCAACCTTTAAACCCTTCTCTCCGTCTCCGACCTTAGAGAAATCCCAATTGTACCTTGCGTTGAACTGGAACTTCCATACATCAACACCGGCTCCCAGACCAATACCATAAGCCAATCTGTTCAAATCATCCCAATCACCAGCTAAGCCTCCTTTTCCGATAGCGTAGCTAAGATAAGGAACCACCTGCACAAAAGGCCTGGCAACCACTAGGTTAGGGCCATACTGGATTCCTACGGGAAGTTGAATAAACCTTAATCCATATCTTCCATCTTGAACTGGACTTCCAGTCTCTTTTGCCTCAAGTTTGCCTTCTTTGGCAACATAGAGAAGTTCTGGCTGGATAACAAAGCTCGGTAACACGTGCATTTTGTACAAGACACCTGCCTGAACTCCAACATTGTTCTTCAGCTTGAAGTCCTTGATATCGGAGAACTGGGAGGTATAGAGACCCGCCTTTACTCCAAACTGAGCTGCGGCTTTCTTTGGCGCAGCCACAAACATCAGAGCAAGCACAAGGCCCGCCACTGCAAATTTCATCGTCTTTTTCATATCTGTGTTTTTAGGTTAAAGCAGCGCCTTGAGCTTGGCCTCGATGGCCTCCTTGGTGTTGGAACCAACCATCTTGTCCTTAAGCTCGCCGTCCTTGAAGAACAGAAGAGTAGGAATGTTGCGGATTCCGTAGTTCACCGGAGCCTGCTCGGCCTCCTCCACATTGCACTTGGCAACAACGGCCTTTCCTTCATACTCCTTTGCAAGTTGCTCTACTATAGGAGCTACCATACGGCAAGGGCCGCACCAGGTTGCCCAGAAATCCACCATTACCGGAAGCTTGCTGTCCAGTACAACTTCCTTGAAATTGGAATCGGTTACATTAATTTCCATAACTGTTCAGATTAATTTGTTTCAAATACCGTCTGCTAAATTAGCATTTATTTTTCAGAAATCTTACTTTTGTTATAGCAAGCAACTAAAAACCATAACCAATATGTATAAGAATTTTCAATCTTATCTGAAAAAAGAGCTCAATTCGATTAAGAAAGCCGGGCTCTATAAGGAAGAAAGGATCATTACATCTCCACAGAGGGCTGACATTACAGTAAAGGGCGGAAAGCATGTACTGAATTTCTGCGCCAACAACTATCTCGGCCTCAGCGATAACCCACGACTCATCAACGCCGCCAAGAAGGCTCTGGAGACCCATGGCTACGGAATGAGCTCCGTAAGGTTCATATGCGGAACGGGAGATCTTCAGAAAAAGCTTGAGGAGAAGATTTCCGAATTCTTCGGAACCGAGGACACCATCCTCTACACCTCCTGCTTCGACGCAAACGGCGGAGTGTTCGAGCCTCTGTTGGGCGAGAATGACGCCATCATTTCAGACGCTCTCAACCACGCCTCCATCATTGATGGCGTAAGACTTTGCAAGGCTGTTCGTTACAGATATGCAAACGCTGATATGGCAGAACTCGAGGAATGCCTCAAGAAAGCCCAGAAGCAAAGATTCAGGATTGTTGTCACCGACGGAGTCTTCTCAATGGACGGAAATGTAGCCCCTGTTGACAAGATCTACGCCCTGGCAAAGAAGTATGATGCAATGGTAATGGTGGACGAAAGCCACTCAGCCGGAGTTGTGGGAAAGACCGGAAGGGGAACCACCGAACTCTACAAGCTCAGAGGAAAGGTTGAGATACTGACCGGAACCCTCGGAAAGAGCTTCGGAGGAGCCGTAGGCGGATTCACCACAGGAAAGAAGGAAATCATCGCGATGCTGAGGCAGAGGTCAAGACCTTACCTTTTCTCCAACTCCATCCCTCCGATGGTTGCCGCAGCAGGTATCGAGATGTTCAACATGATGAGCCGCACCAACAAGCTCCAGGACAAGCTCCACGAGAACACCGCCTACTTTGTGGACAAGATGAAGAAGGCCGGATTCGACATCAAGCCGACCCAGAGCGCTATCTGCGCCATTATGCTCTACGACGCAAAGCTTAGCCAGCAGATGGCAGCAAAACTTCTGGACGAAGGTATTTATGTAGTGGGCTTCTACTATCCTGTAGTTCCTAAGGATCTGGCAAGAATCCGTGTACAGGTTTCAGCAGGACACAGCAAGAAACAACTGGACCGCGCAGTTGCGGCCTTCACCAAAATCGGAAAGGAGCTGAAGGTTCTCAAATAATTACAGGAACCACTTCTTTTTCTTATCAGGATGCGGATTGCTTTCTTCGGCTTCCGCATCCTCTTCTTTTGCCTTGTCTTGCAGAACCTGCTTGATGTAAATGTCTCGCTGAGGGAACGGAATGGTAATATTGTTCTCGTTCAGGGTGTTGTATATTGTCTCGTTGGCTGCTGCGGTATAGGTGTAGCGCTCGGTTACCAGAACCTGCTGGTAAACCTTGAGAACCAGACTGCTGTCACCGAACTCGGCCAGGCGGACAACTATTCCGTATTTAGGGTTAAGAACGTTTCTTCCATATTTGTCCTTCACGTTGAGCTTTATGAGGGCCCGCTTCAAAAGATCCCTGACCTTTGCAATATCCGACCCGTACTGTACACCGACAGGAAGTATCAAGAGCTCGTAGGCATTGTTTCTGGTCAGATTCTTGAAATTCTTCTGGAAGAGGTTGGCGTTAGGGAAGGCCATGATACTGCCGTATTCGGTCTCGATGAGGGTGCTCTGATAGTTGATGCTGTCCACGACACCCCTTACTCCATCGCACTCCACATAGTCGCCAACCCTTAGTCTTCCACTCATCAGAGAAACTCCGTAGAAGAAGTTGTTTATAACGTCCTTCAACGCAAAACCGACACCGGTTGCAAGACCCGCGCTGACAATCGATATCGCCGTGGACGGTATATGCAACGGTATATGCAACAGCAGGAAGCAGGTTATGATATATGCACCCCAGGTCAAAATACTTATGATGGAATTGGCCAGGGTAAAATTGATCATGTTCTCAGGCAGTTCCTTCTGGCCGGTACGGGCAAGTACCGAACGGATCTTGAACACCCTGTAGAAAGCCTTGGCCAGATAGCCCAGGCAACCGAACACGAATGCCAGGGAGATTGCGGTAAGGATCTTTGTCGCCGACAAGTGTATCACATTGTAATTCAAAAAGTCTGTTTTCAGATAAGACACCGTTACACTTGACAGGTCGAACACATTGGACGCCATATAGAGACAGAGAGGGATGCTCCATACCGTAAAGAATGGGATTACCGCCTTCCTGAATATATCATACAGCCAGGTTACCTCTATGTATGAGCTCTTGACCTTAGGGTTGATCAAGAAGCCGTGGTTGATCCTGTAGGCCCTGAGCCTCTTGGCCATATATCGTTCATAGTAAATCTTCAGAAGGTCGGACGCGGCCGTGATGGTCTGGATGATGGACAACTGGAAAATCCACCAGATGATGATCAGAATGCTCAACAACACATATCCAGACAAGGACAGTATGGTGGTAACCACAAAGACCGTGAGGGTTATGTAATTGTAGATATAATCCGCAAACTGTACCTTGAAAAATTTCCGGCTTCTCTTCTCTGAACTCTCATCAAGTTCTACAACTCTTCTCTTCTGCCGCCTTGTGATTATGCCTGTCTTCTTCGTATCGTCCGAATTGCTGGTATATTTCATCTTGCGGCAAATCCTCCACTGCCAAATGGTGAAAAGCAGCAAGAGAGGAGGTAATATAATATTTATCAGCGTGTTCGGGGAGAAGGATATTCTGATGAAGATGATTATGAGGCAGAGCACCATTATCGGGAGATAGGAACGGATACTGCTCTTTACCTGGTCACCTTTCAGACGTATGGCAAATGAGAGGAAGATGGCGGCAAGCAGCCAGGCGAATTCCACAAGAAGCCTTGTAGCCAGTTTGAGGAAATTCTGGTTGGAGAACATCATCGCGACTGTAATCATAACCGCGAATATGATCACTATAAAAAGCAGGATAAAGCATATTCCGTGCTGCTTGAACCTTTCCGACTGCAGATATTTAACCTTTTTCTTCAGCAACCTTACGATGAGGTGGCTAAGCAAGATGGCTATTCCCAGATAGAAGAGCACGAACAGTATGAGGCCTATCATTGTCTGGAGCCTCCACTGGCTTCTCAGGCCCTTGGTATTAGCTGCTGCCCACTTGTCCCTCAAATCGTTCTTCGCCCTGCTCCAGAATCTCGGGAATCGGGTAAGGATGGAATAGTATCCGGTCTGCCCGTCGATGAATATTTTCTTCTGGACATCGTTATACCTTCCCTGTGCGTAGTTGTACGCTTCCTGAAGTTGGCGCCAGGTTGCATCATAGTTTACGCTGTCTGTAATGATGGATGCCTTGGAGGCTTCATACATGTTGAGAAGTCCTTCGGCATAATAGATACAGCTGTCTCGGTTTATAAGGGATTTACCCGTTAGCAGGAAGGCATATTCTACTTCCTGGGCTGCGATGGTGGAATCGGTTGAATGGCCGTCCATCACGTCTCCACTGGAAGTAACCGCAACTATCGTAGAATTTAAAGAAGTATCTGAAGGAGTGTTATTGTAATAGTAATCTTCCTCTTCTTCCTCGGAATGGTCCACACTTCCGGTGAAGATGGTCTTGGCAAGGCTGCGCAGTATGTTTCCGGCAGAACCCTTCAGGGAGTCTGTTGAATTTTCCGCATCGCCACCTTGCGGGGCCGGAGTTATTTCCGGTTCTGGAGCTGGTTCGGGCTGCTGTTCCTTTTCACGGATTTTGTGGCGCCCCGGCCTGTCTTTCAATGAAAACTCTCCGCTATTTTTCTGATGAAGGTTCTTGACCTCCTCCTGAA
The DNA here is from genome assembly GCA_902789435.1 of uncultured Bacteroidia bacterium. GTDB lineage: Bacteria > Bacteroidota > Bacteroidia > Bacteroidales > UBA932 > Egerieousia. The sequence goes on from CADAOA010000008.1 coordinate 40,383, forward strand.
GTTGGGATGCCAGAATGAAAGTTGAATCATTTCCTCCAAGACTGTCCAGATTGTCGATAAGGGCCGGAGGCAGACGTTTCAATGTGTATATGAGTTTCTGGTACCTCTCGATCTCTATGTCAATCTGGTTGATAATCTCGTTAAACGGACGGCGGTTGCGGGAAAAGTCCTGATAACGGTCAGAAACCTCTTCCAGTGCATAGGTAAGGTCGAAGGTGAAATTCTGTTTCTGGGAGTAAAGGATGATGGCCAGCTCGTTGCAGTCCTCCATGAGTTCCACCATCTGTTTCTGCTGGCTCTGCCTGGTTGCCTTTATCATCTGGCTGGCCATTGCCGTACGCCTGTGAGCCCGGCGGAGTTCTACCTTCAGGACGCGAAGGGTCTGGGTCAGGTCCCTTTCTTCAAAAACGGCTGCAACAGGCTCTATAATTCCGAAGAACAGGGCCAGGAGCAGCATTATCCTTAAAAACTTCTTCATCGTTGAAAAATGGTTCTATTCTACATAAACAACAGAAGAAAGCTTGCTGTAGTTCTTTCCCTTATAGGACAGCACAGCATAATTCTTCTTGGAGGATCCGGAATACTGGAGCATATCTCCCTTGGTTACAAGTTCGGCTTTCCAGGTAACGGCGCCGCTGGTTGTGGAAGACTGCTTAACCAGTTCATATAAAGCATACCCATCCGCTCCTGCAACCGCATTCCACTTTATGACCTTTCCGCTTAAGGAAACCGTGGGGGCAGCCGGAGCTCCGGTAGTGTTGTTGAAACCTTTGCCAACTTTAGGGATAAGGCTTTCTTTCAGGTATATGTTCGATTTTACATAATTTGCAAATGACAAAGCAATGAGATGGGCCGTGCGGAACCAGATGTTTCCAATAACCCAATCTGCCTTGCGGCAATCCTCAACCTCCTGCTTGAACTCTTCGTTGGTAAAGCCGGTTTCTCCCAAACGGTATGGAGCAAGTCCGGTAATTACAGGTATCTGGTTGGCAGCTCCGCCGGCTATGGCAACCTCCTTCCATGTATTCATAGTTGGCAGGAACGGGGCGGTAGAATGACCGTGATGCCAGTAAACCTGAGGAGCAAGATAATCCACCGTTCCCTGCTCAACCCATTGAACGGGATCCGCATACAGATATCTTGTAAGCGGAAGCCTTCCGGCTGGAGATACACCGAATACCTTGTCCGGCTTTACGGAATGCACCCCGTCATAAAGAGCCTTTACAACCTTGTTGATGTTGCTCTCCCTCCATTTTTCAAGGCTGAGGCCACCTCCGTAAAGGGCATATTCCTCAGAATCATCCCATTCCTTGGCATCTCCCTTAAGTCCGTCCGGATAGAAATAATCGTCGATGTGAAGACCGTCAAGATCGTACTTTGTCATAAGTTCCTTGGCCATGGAATTCAGATATTCTATAACCTCCGGATTTGCGGGATCCCAATAAAGGTTGGAGCCATATTGCTGTACCCAGTCAGGGTGAAGCTTCGAAGGGTGGTTATCAGCCCTTGCTGAAGTGGCAGACCCGATTCTCATCGGATTAATCCAGGCGTGGATTTCCATACCGTCTCCGTGGGCTGTCTGGACCGCGATGTCCAGCGGGTCATAACCCGGATCCTTTCCTTGCGTTCCCGTAAGAACCGAGCTCCACGGGAGGATTTCAGAGTCCCACATAGCATCGGAATTGCAGCATACCTGCATAATGACCACATTGCAGTTTACGCTCTTTATGCTGTGGATCATATTCCTGAGGCTGGTCTGCTGGGCATAGGCGTCCTTAATACCCGCCGGCCAGTCATATCCGCCTACGGTAGTAAGCCAGGCGGCCCTGAATTCGTGGTAAAGCAATATCTTGTCCTTGGCCGCATTGTATTTGTAATTCTCCGCCGGGGTCGGATCCGGCTTCGGGTCCGTCTTTCCGGAATCCGGATCAAGGTCGGACTTGCTGCCGCAAGAGGTTACGGCCAAGCAAAGGGCCAGGCAGATTGTTGATATTCTGATTGTCTCGGCGATTCGTTTTTTCATTTGTCCTATTTTACCTTAACGTATATCACATTGCTTCTTTCAGAATGAGATCCGCCCCTGCAGGACAATACTATATAGTTGCCGCTTTCCTTGCACTTGTACATAAACCCGTGGAAGGTATCTTTCAACACCGCCCTCCAGATAACACCGCCCTCTGCTGTCTTTTCAGCCGTTTCTTCAAGGCGGTATACAGCAAAGCGGTCTGCACCCTTCACCTCTCCCCATCTTATATGGCCTCCCATCCTGAAAATGTCCGGAGATCCGACCAAAACGCCGCCGTTGCCAAGGTTCGGCGCTATAGCCGCATCCTGATAGAAGGAATTCAACATATTGCTGGTAAATTCATCGGTGATTATATTGTGGGTGGTAAACCAGCATTGCCCTACCACATTCTGGCGGAATTCATCCTTGAGGAAAGGAGCCTCACGGCATTCCTTTACCTGAAGGACAAACTCGGAGAACTCCGGGAACGCCTTGCTCTTGTAACGGTAAGCTGCCATTCCCACAATAACCGGAACATCCTCCAGAATTCCTGACCAGCTATCCAGAACTTTCTTGAAGTCTGCGATCTGATGGCCGTGCTGCCAGTAAATCTGAGGAATGAGATAATCTATGGAACCCTGCTTAGCCCAGTTTCTTGGATCTGCATACAGGGCCTGGGTATTTACCAGACGGCCAGCAGGAGAAACTCCGAATACCGCTGTCGGTTTTGCCTTGTGAACGGCTTCGTGCATAATCCTGACGATATCGTCTATGTTACTCTCTCTCCATTGGTCGAGGGTCTTTCCCTGCCCGTATTTTTGGAAAAGAGCCTCGTCGTTCCAGACCTTTTCGTTTTTCTTGGGCTTAGCCTGTTCGCCGGTTCCCTTAAGTCCGTCCGGATAGAAATAGTCGTCGATGTGGAGGCCGTCAAGGTCATATTTGGTCATGATTTCCGTGGCCAGTTCTCCCAGATACTCCCTAACCTTAGGCTGGCCCGGATCCCAGTAAAGGCGATCTCCGTGCTGCTGCACAAGTTCAGATTGTTTGTAGCAGATATTGTCCGGACGCCTAGGAAAATCCACCTTGCCTATTCTCAGAGGATTTATCCAGGCGTGAATCTGCATTCCAAGAGAGTGCGCTGTCTTAACCGCAAGTGCAAGCGGATCATATCCAGGACCTTCGCCCGGAGTATCCGTAAGGCTTGGTGCCCACTGCAGTATCTTTGATGGATAAAGGGCGTCCGTATTGCTTACCACCTGGAACATCACGGCGTTGCAGCCGGAACGGTGAATCTTTGTTATCAGGGAGACAAGGTCTTTCTTCTGTTGCTCCCTCTGCTGGGCAGCTACTTTCTTTCCTTCCTTCAGCATTATGCGCACCTTCGGCCAGTCAATGCTTTCGACCGTGGAAAGCCACGCACCGCGGAATTCGAACGGAATAGTGATACTGTCTTTCTGCACATCGAACTTACGTGCTGAAAAATCATCGTCTTGACAGAAAGCTGTCGCCGAGCCAAAAATCAGACCCAGCAGTGAGTAAAGAAACACCAGTCTTTTCATCGAAATTGCATATTTTCTTCAAAGATATTGAAATTTGCTGAAAAGGGGCATATCCGTTACTTTTGTAAATAATAAATTTTAACGGATGATAACTCTTGTCATTATAGCGGTTACCTGCATCGTGAGCATCATCGCCTTCTCGAAAAGGGAAATGCTGAACGGGATGCTGTTCAATGCCTATCTGGTTTATAACCAAAAGAAAATATACCGGCTTTTCTCCCACGGTCTTATCCACGGGAGCTGGGGACATTTGTTTTTCAATATGCTTACCCTGTACTTTTTCGGCACGAACACGGAACTGTGGTTTCAGGAAGCCTGGGGTAAGACAATGGGAGCTGTCCTGTATGTCCTCATGTATGTAAGCGCCATTGCCGTAAGCTCCCTGGCGGATCTCAAAAAATACCGCAACGAGCCGCGATACAATGCCCTGGGAGCATCCGGAGCGGTATCTGCCGTACTGTTCGCATCCGTGCTTTTCGACCCTATGATGGGCATTTACATATACTTGATTCCAATACCGATACCGGGGTTTGTCTTCGCTCCGCTCTACCTCCTGTATTGCTGGTGGATGGCAAAGCGCAACAAGGATAACATAGGACACTCAGCCCATTTCTGGGGAGCCGTCTACGGATTCGTGTTCCCTATAATCTGCATGCCGTCCCTGGTCAACCACTTCCTCTCGCATTTCATTAAATGATGATTTTGCACGGTATTTGCTAAAAACTTGAAAACGCTTAAAACTACTTACGATGAAAAGGTCATTTATATTCACGGTGATTATTACGGCGGCTTTGGCCCTGCCGCAGATCCTGCCGGCCCAGGGACACGTTTATATGTATGACACCGGCCATCCGGCAAGACCTGCTCGGTATGGTAATAATAATCATGGTGGAACCTATTTCGGGTTCAGGTTCGGAATAAACGCAACCGAGGTCAGTTCGGAAGCCACATATCTGGAAAGCAGCTCACCAAGAGGTGGACTTCAGGCCGGATTTGTAGTTGGACAGCAACTGGCACAAAGGGTTCCGTTATTCCTTGAAACCGGACTTATGTATTCGGAAAAAGGGGGAAAGAGCGACTATGGCGGAGATTTCAGTTACAACCTGAACTATCTGGAAGTTCCGCTCAACTTCAAGTACATGATTTATTTCCCCCAACCGAGAATAAGCATCCAGCCTTTTATGGGCCCATACCTGGCATATGGAGTGGGCGGATATGTCAAAGACTTCAATGCCAGACAGGCATATCACAGTTTCGGAGACGCCGAAGACCAGTTCAAGAGATTCGATGCCGGACTTAAAATCGGATGCGGATTCAGCATCCAGGCATTTTATGCAGAGCTGAATTTCAACGTCGGGCTTGCCAACATCGGCCACGATATGTTCGACGAAACCCACAACCGCGGGGTAAGCCTCACGGTCGGCGTAAATTTCTAGAGAAGGCAGAAACCGTCCCCGTCTTCAAGCACCGGAAACTTTTGCCTGAAACGGTTCAGACCCTCCATATCCAGTTCGGCTGATATGGAGGTTTCTTTTGCCTCCGGGCAGCCTTCCACAACATTTCCCATCGCGTCTATGATCATTGTTCCGCCAATGTATTCACAGGCCGGATCGTTGCCCACACGGTTGACAGCCAACACATAGCACTGATTCTCTATGGCTCTTGCCGGAAGCAGTTTCTTCCACGTCGGAACTCTCTTTGCCGGCCAGCTTGCAACATAGATTATGGCGTCATATTCCGGATTCCCATCCTCAGCGATGCCGTTGCGGACGAATACCGGGAATCTCACGTCATAGCAAACCTGAAGGAGAATCTTCACTCCCTTCCAAACGACAATGACCCTTTCCTGCCCGGCAGAATAATTCTTGGTCTCTCCTCCATATGTGAAAAGATGGTGCTTGTCATAGGAAAAACACATATCCGGAGTGACAAAATAAAGACGGTTGAAAAAACGCCCGTCCGTTTCCTTGACGGCCACGCTTCCGCAAACGGCGCAATCCAGACGGGAAGCCTCTTTTCTCATCCATCGCAGAGTAAAGCATTCCCCCTTAGGGTCAAGCTCTTCGGCGATGCCTTCTGGAGAAGTTGCAAAGCCTGTTGAAAACATTTCCGGGAGGACGAAAAGGTCCGTTCCTCTCAAGGATTCCATTATCGCCGAATTGGCCGCCGCGTTTCCTTCAGGGTCCGCCCAAATCACATTGCGCTGTAAAAGACTTACTTTCATAACACTTCAAATATAATTGTATTTTATTGTTTTTCAAAATCTTTCCTTTAATCAGCATATAAATAACTTCTTGTATATTATTAACACTTTTTAACAAGTTTTCTTAGGTCTCCGATAACCATCTCTATACTTTTGCTCCAGAAAACAACATTTAATAACGCTCTTAAAATCATGGAAAATAAAAACATTCCCGTTGATCCTTACGGAGAAAAAATTGAAAAGAATGCAAATTATGCAAAAGCCTTAGACTGTTTGTCAAAAGGAAAAACCGAACAAGGCCTTTGCTGTGCAAGACGGGCTTACAAAGAAATTTTTGGAGTAGAGCCTGATGAAGAAAAAACCAAACAATGGCTAATGAGGGCTATTGAACACGGCTATGAACCAACACAAACCAATAAAGTGTACTTGGCAGAAGGTCTTATTCACTATAAAGAAGCTTACAATAATCTTCTTGCTGCATTAAAAAAAGAGCAAATTGAGGTTGACCTTCTTCCGCTCACCCAATCACCAAAGCATATCTGGGTACGAGACTTTATGCCCATTCAACTAAGCAAAAACCTGTTCTTTTCTTATAAGTATCTGCCCGATTATCTGTATGATAGCCAAGACTATATTCCGGATTATAACACTATCATAAACTGTCTTCACTTAAATTGCATTTCTTCAGATATTGTCCTTGACGGTGGTAATGTGGTAAGGTGTGCAGACAAAGTCATAATGACAGATAAAATTTTCAAAGAAAATCCTAAATACGGAAAAATAGAACTCCTCTCAAAACTAGAAGACCTAATGCAAGCCCAAATAATTCTCATTCCCTGGGATCGACACGAAATATTCGGTCATGCAGACGGTATGGTACGCTATATCTCAGAAAGTAGAGTCCTGCTTAACAACTATGCAGATTTTGACCCTTCTCTACGCCGAAGGCTGGTGGGTGCCCTTTCGCCTCATTTTATTGTAGCGGAACTTGAATATTGTTCTCCGCGATACAACAAATTATCGTGGGCTTATCTAAACTTTCTTCAAACCAATAATTGTATCTTTATACCTGGATTGCACGCCAAGGAAGACTTGCTGGCCGCAGAGCAAATACGGCAATACTACCCGAATTATAAAGTAATTCAGATACAAGGCTGCCGGCAGCTTGCC
>CADAOA010000009.1 GCA_902789435.1 uncultured Bacteroidia bacterium
GCAATGGCGTGAGTGTAATCAACTGGCCTATCGGAAGGGTCGTGATGAGTTACTTTGCATCTTATTATGTGCGTAAGGTACTCAGGATGAAAGTCTATGACTGCACCGCAGGTTTTGTCTGCTATACCAGCAAGGTCCTTCAGACCCTGGACTTGGACAAGGTCAGGATGAAGGGCTATGGCTTCCAGATAGAGATGAAGTACTCCACCTACAAACTGGGCTTCAAGATAAAGGAAGTCCCGATCATTTTCGTGGACCGCAAGGAGGGAACCTCCAAGATGAGTTCAGGTATCTTCGGCGAAGCCTTCTGGGGAGTCATCGCGATGAGATTCAGAAAGATACGACCTAAAACACAGTGATATGGAGCTGCTGCTCAGAAACGGAACCATTGTCAATGAAGGCGAAGTCTTCAAGGGCAGCATTGTCATAAGCGGGGAAAGGATTTCCCGCATAATCAGGGAAGAGGATTGTCATAGGATGGATTTTTCCGGAATGGAGATTCTGGATATGACGGGGCTTCATATCTTCCCTGGTGTTATTGATTCCCATGTGCATTACAGGGAACCTGGCGACGGACGCAAGGGAACTATTGAAAGCGAAAGCCGTGCTTCCGTACTGGGCGGAGTGACTTCCTTTATGGATATGCCAAACAATACTCCTCCGGCTCTTACTCTTCCTCTTCTTGAAGAAAAGTACTCCATCGCGGAGGAAACCTCATATGCAAATTATTCCTTCTATCTTGGAGCTGGTAGGGATAACCTCCAGGAGATCAAGCGTATGAACCCTAAGGATATTTGCGGGGTGAAGCTTTTCATGGGGTCCAGCACGGGGAACCTGGCTGTTGAAGACAGCGATGCCGTCGAAAACATTTTCAGATACTGCCCGACCCTTCTTGCAGTCCATTGCGAAGACAACGGCATTATTTCGGCCAACCTGAACAAGGCGATCAAAAAATACGGGGCTGAAATACCGGCGAAAGAGCATCAGTACATACGAAGTGCCGCCGCATGTCTGAAAAGCTCTAAAAAAGCCATAGAATTGGCGAAAAAGCACAACACCAGGCTGCATGTCCTTCATATTACGACAAAGGAAGAGGCTGAAATGCTTGCCGATTTAAACGATCCGTCTATAACCGGCGAGGCATGCCCTACGTATCTTTGGTTCTCCAGTAAGGATTACGAGAATTACGGCAACCTTATAAAATGCAACCCTTCCATAAAATCAGAGGAAGATATGATTGCACTGCGCAAGGCCCTCAAAGATGGCGTTTTGAAGACAGTAGGCAGCGATCATGCCCCGCATCTGCTTTCGGACAAGCTCAAACCTTATACCGAGTGCCCGTCCGGAATTCCCCTGGGCCAGTACTTGTTCCAGATTATGCTTGCTCTGGCAAAGGAAGGAGTGTTCTCCCTTGAAGATGTGGCAGACAGGACGGCTCACGGTCCGGCAAGATGCTTTGAGTTGAAAGACAGGGGATTCATCCGTGAGGGATATTATGCGGACTTGGCTGTGGTTGACCTTGGAAAAGAGTACGCAAAGCTTTCCGCTCCCGCTTCTCTTTGCGGCTGGAGTCCGTTTTCTGAAAAAGAGATGTCATTCCCTTGTTCGGTAATCCATACTTTGGTAAACGGGTGCTTTGTGGTCAAGAACGGAGAATTGACGGGTGACCGCCACAGTCTCAGACTAAAATTCGACAGATGATGGAACGTAAAGGCTTGTGGAAAGCATACATACTGGCAATTGTTTCAATAACCGCGTGGGGATTTTCCTTTGTGTGGGAAGATTTCCTTATCAAGAACAATGTCGAGATTTTCACCTTCATTTTCGAGAGGATGATCCTTGCCGCTGTCATAATGTGGATCGCAGGAGGAATTCTTGGAAAAATACAGAAGATCCAGAAGGGCGACATGAAATGGATGTTCCTTCTGGGCTTCGGAGAGCCTTTCATCTATTTCCGAGGCGAAAACTTCAGCATCAAATACACGTCGGGAGTGATGGCGGCCATAATCATCGCCACCATACCGCTTTTCTGCACGGTTGTAGACAGAATTCTCTACAAGTTCAGGCTCTCTCTGACCAAGGTGCTGGGGTGCCTGCTTTCCCTTCTTGGCATTGCGCTTTTCATGATGGAAAAGGCCGGTGCGGGTTCTTCACAGCTCAAGGGCATATTGCTGCTGCTTTTCTTCGCGGTTGGAGGAGCTTTGATATACGGCTATGTAACAAACAAGATGATAAGCCGTTACAATCCTATGACAATTGTAACGTACCAGTTCTCGTTTGGTGCTTTGCTGTTTTTACCTTTCTTCCTGATCTTCGGCCTGAAGGGTCTTACTCCTGAGTTCTTCTCTATGCCGGTCCAGTCAAAGATAATGGCTCTTGCAGTGCTTTGCTCTTGCGTATGCTTCGGGCTTTGGGCGTTCTGCACGGGAAAACTTGGCGTTACGAGAGTGAACATATTCTCGGCTCTGATTCCTCTTGTAAGCGCAACCGCATCCTATTTCCTCTATCCAGGCCAGGAAACTTTCACACTCCTGAAGATTGTGGGCATCGTCCTGACAATTATGGGAGTCATTATAGTCCAGATAGTTAAAGACAAACAAATACAGTCATGAAAAAGATCCTTATTATTTTTGCAGCCATATTGCTGCTTGCCTCCTGCCAGGAAAAGAAAAACTTTGCCGTAGATCCGGCCGGTTACGATTTCTCCGAAGTTCTTGCTTACGGCAGTCCTTTCAAGCTGGGTATAATCGGTGAAGATTTCACCAGGCTTCAGGTTTATTACGCTAGTGTAACCAAGACAGATGCCACGCATTACGCGGTAAAGGGATTCTCCAAGGTCTGGGACAATGTCCAGTCTTTCGATGGTGTCATGGAACTGAAGTCCATCTCGAAAATAGTCCCTGAACCAGATGAGAACGGGGAGTATGTGACAGACCATGTAGACAATCACGATGCATATTTTCTTGAGTGCAGTTACAGTTTCCCTCAGGCCGACGGGGAGTTCCACGGAAAGAGCCTGAACGAAATCTATTTCAAAGGCAATAAAGCTCTCACTGATGACTGTTACGAAGGTGCAGACGGATATGACAACAACCAGCATATCGGTACTTTCACCTACACCAACGGCAAGGAGACCGTTGCCAACTGGGGCGCCTGGCGCATTCCTGAGTCAGACGACTTGGACCAGGGAGTAGGGGAATTTGTCCCGAGTGAAAAATATCGTGACAACGGCTGGGGAACATACTACAATGCGCTCTTCAATTACGAAGAAGGTGAATTGAATCAGCTTATCAGAGTTAATTCCATCTTTGAAGAAAGCAGGCAGTGGTGGGATCCTGAGGCTCCAAAACTCGATCTTGAGGTTGTGGACAATCATTTTGAAGTGGCGGTGACAACCCCTGCCGGAAAGCATACATATCAGTTCCCTTCAATGTATCCTCCTGAGTACAAGGATATAAACTTTGATGGTTATATGGATCTCTACCAGACCGGAGACGAGGAGCGGCACGATGAAGGGGCCTGCTATCTCTATAACCCTCAGACAAAGGAATTTGAAAACTGCCCGTCCTTCCACGACATTCTTCACGTGGACAATCTTGTGGTTTTCCCTCAGGAAAAAGTCCTTATGACCAGCTTTAACTTCACTGAAAAGGGAGAGTTCTTCTACTATCTCTATAGATTCGAGAACGGCAAGTTTGTCCAGGACGGAACCGTGATGGAAAAAGACAACATCTTTTATGAATACGACAAGGACGGCAAGCTTATCCATCAGGGAGAATATCCGACCGACCTTTCCAGAATCTGGGGCGTCTGCTTTGCCGGTTAGAGTCCAAACGCCATTGAGTCACTATCTATCTGCAGATTATTTATGAAAAAGGTACTTGCATTGCTGATGATTATCGCGATGATGCCCGTAGCGGCAGTATCGCAGAGCAAATTTGCAGTTGATCCTGCAAAATATGACTTCTCCGGAGTGTTTGAAGCGGATTCCCCGTTCAATCTTGGAATACTCGGCAAGGAATACAAGAGGCTCCAGATTTATTATGAGTCTGTAACAAGACAATCTTCAACCAATTACATAGTCAAAGGTTACTCCAACGCAGCCGGTAACGTATGCCCTTTTGAGGGTACGCTCAAGATTGTGTCCATCACGGTCCAGGACTCCGAGGATTTTGAAGCAGACCACAATGTTTATTTTCTCGAGGCGTCTTATAGTTTCAAGGAAACCGGCGGAACAGGCACCGGAACATTCTCCGGCAAGGCCGGATTTGATTTCTGGATCAGCGACAACAAGCCTATGATCGAGGACGGAATGTTCGGGGCAGACGGCTATTGCAACAGCCAGTATGAGGGCTTCTGGACTTCAGACAAGACCAAGGTCAAGAAGATTGCCAACTGGGGATCCTGCCGCATTCCCGGCAGCGGCGACCTGGACCAGGGGGTAGGAGAGTTCGTCCCTGACGAGAAATACCGCGCCAAAGGCTGGGCTGATTACTTCAACGCCATCTTCAGCCAAAACGAGGAAGTTCAGGTTAATGCCAACTTCAGAGAGCAGTCCAAATGGTGGGACAAAAAAGCTCCAGTACTTGTCTATAAAAAGGCTCCAAAACCTGTCATTAACGTTTACAAGAAGAACGGGCAGGCCCAAGGTGCCCTCATCCAGACCTTGAGCCTAAAAGTATCTGAAACTCCGGAGTATTGGGATTTCAACCAGGACGGCTATAATGAGATTGTCCAGCTCTGCGACGACGGCAAACTCTATGTATGGAGTCCGAAAGACGGTAAGTTCTACAATGTGCCTTCCTATGACTTTGTCAAATACAAAGGCTACCTAACTTACAAGCCGCAGTTAAAGAGGTATTTCACTACCAATTATGACCCTGATACCCAGGCGCATTACTTTTATATGTACAGCTATCGCCTCTCAAACGACCGCTCTATGGACGCCATTGTCTTTGAAGGCAGCATTTCCGAGAAAGACGGAATCTGGTCAGAATATGACAAATACGGCCAGACTGTTCACAGCAAGGTAAACAGCCCTGAGAAACTCTCCCAAATCTGGTCAGACTACATCAGGCTCACGATGGCCCAGTATTAGACAAGACTGCGATAGACCGCAAGAACGAGTTCTGACAGATATTCCTTGTCGTCTATATGTTCAATGGCATAATAAGGCTTGGCTCCGGGATAAGGGCTTCTGAGAACGACCTCCCGGAGCTTTTCCTTTATAGCGTCTACAGGCTTGAGAAAAAGGCAGTTGTCGCATATCAACCCCACAACTGTCCCGTTGCAGTAAAGACAATAGTCTCCCATCATCTTCCTTGCCGCCATTTCTCCTGCACCCGATGACTGCTCAAGAATATACTTTACAAATTCGGTCTTGCTGCTCATATATGCGAAGATAAGGAATCTTTTATCGCTGAGAAAAATTTCTTTTCACTTTTGTACAATTCCACGATTGCACAGGGTACATTTTACCGAATGGTTTGGTGAAGAGGGAGTTGGGGCAGTAGATTTGCGGGAAGAAATTCTTTGGGAACTTGTAAAAAACTAATCAATTAAAACTGGTCATTCAATGGGTGCTATAGAAAATAACAGCCAGAATTCTTTGGCAACAATCACCACACAGGATGTGGAGGAACGTATGATTGTATTACGCAAACAGCCTGTGCTGATTGATGCTGATGTTGCAGAACTGTATGGGGTTGAAACAAAAAGAGTCAATGAGGCAGTTAGAAATAATCCACGAAAGTTTCCACGCGGCTACCTTTTTGAGCTGGACAAGTATGAGAAAGCTGAGGTGGTCGAAAAAAACGACCACCTTAAGAAATTGAAATTCAGTAAAGTCGCACCAACTGCATTCACAGAACGTGGACTTTATATGTTGGCTACCATATTGAAAGGAGAGCGTGCCGAGAAGACGACACTGGCAATTGTAGATACATTTGTGCAGGTACGCGAATTGGCGCGAACTATGGAAGAACTTCAAAATGTAAAAGAAGGGGGCGTGCAGCAGCGCAAACTGCTCCAGCGCACTGGTGAACTCCTTGCCGAAGTAGTTGGTCACAATCTAAGAACTAATACCACTGAGACAGAAATTGAGTTAAATTTTGCTGTGGTAAAGATTAAGCATAAGATTATTCGTAGAAATAAATTGGAAAAGAAGTAAATAGTTGCCCCTTGTTGACTATGTTTTTACGTTTACGGACGGTGAATTACAAAATTTGCGGTCGAACTTTCGACCGCAAATTTTTCTGTAAAGAGTAGGGTTGCGCTCGGGCTACTTGAGGAGGCTGAGGCTGCGGGAAACGAACTCGGAGAGCTGCTTGCCTTTGAGCATTCCGTTTGCAAGCAGGGCAAGGTCTGCCACTTGCTTGAGAAGGGTGCAGTTTCTGCCGAAATCACGCATCAAGTCTTTCTTCTGGTTCTGGAGATCCGTGAGGGTGGAGTTGAGTTTGGTGCGCTTGTCCTTCATTTCCTGAGGGATGTCCTCGTCCTTCTTGTCCTTTGTGTCTTTGTCTATAAGGTCAAGGGCGTCTTTAACGTTGGCTATCTGGGCTCTGATGTCTTTGGCCTTTTCTTCCGTCTGCTCGTCTTTCTCAGCGATAATCTTCTTTACCAGAGGGTTTTCGACATTGAGCTTGATGGTATAGGAATCAGGCATCTCTCCGTAGAAGTTAAGGCCTCCGCCAAGGGCGCTCATCTCCTTGTAACGCCTCATGAACTCGTTCTGGGTAAGAATCATTGGAGCTGCATTTTCTCCCATATTCTCGGCCTGGAGAGTGTATCTGCCTTCCTCCGGAAGGACGGCCGCGAAAGCGTACTCGAGATCCAGTTCCTCGCCTTCCTTGAGTTCCGGTTTCTTGCTGTCTTCTTTCTTGATGAGGTTATCTATGCTGTCTGAGTCCACGCGGGCGAAGGTGCTGTCCTTGATCTTGGTTTCCAGCAGGTTTACAAAGTGAGAGTCCAGCTGGCTGTCGAACAGCAGAACCTGGTAGCCCTTGCTCTTGGCGGCCTCAATGAACTGGTACTGGGCCACTGCGTCTGTAGCGTATAGATATACTACCTTCTTGTCTTTGTCTTTCTGTTCTTTCTCTATGAGTTTGCCAAAATCTTCGTAGTTAAGGTATTTGCCCTCGGTTGTCTTGAAGAGGGCGAACTTCATGGCCCTTTCGCAGAATTTCTCATCGGTGAGCATACCGTACTCGATGAAAAGCTTCAGGTTATCCCACTTGCTCTCGAACTCCTCTTTTTTGTCTTTGGAGATTTCTTCCAGACGGTCTGCCACCTTCTTGGTGATGTAGGTGGAAATCTTCTTCACGTTGGCATCTGCCTGGAGATAACTTCTTGAAACATTCAGAGGAATGTCAGGAGAGTCTATAACGCCGTAGAGCAGGGTAAGGAACTCAGGCACTATGTTCTCAACCTGATCGGTGACGAACATCTGGTTGCAGTAGAGCTGTATCCTGTCCTTTGAAATGTCCATACGGTCCTTGATCTTAGGGAAATACAGGATACCGGTTAGGTTGAAAGGATAGTCCACGTTAAGATGTATCCAGAACAGAGGATCTTCCTTCATAGGGTAGAGCTTGCGGTAGAACTCAAGGTATTCTTCGTCTTTGATTTCACTCGGCGTCTTTGCCCAGAGCGGCTCTGAGTCATTGACTATCTTGTCTCTGTCCGTATCAACATACTTGCCGTCTTTCCATTCGGTTTCCTTGCCGAAAGCAATCTTTACCGGCATGAACTTGCAATACTTGTTAAGGAGTTCCTCAACCTTGCTCTTGGTGGCAAACTCCTTGCTGTCATCGTCCAGATACAGGGTGATCTTTGTTCCGCGGTCATCTTTCTTGCACTCTTCCATCGTGAACTCAGGACTTCCGTCGCAGCTCCACTTGACGCCTTTGCTTCCTTCTTTGTAGCTCAGCGATTCAATCTCAACTTTCTTTGAAACCATAAACGCGGAATAGAATCCCAGTCCGAAGTGGCCTATTATATTCTCAAGCTGGTCTTTATACTTCTCCAGGAATTCTCCGGCTGAGGAGAATGCTATCTGGTTGATATACTTGTCTATTTCCTCTGCGGTCATACCGATTCCGCGGTCTGTAATCGTGAGGATGTTCTTCTTGTCGTTAGCCTCGATATGGATTGTGGTATCTCCCAATTCTCCCTTGAACTCGCCCTTGCCTGCAATGGCGTTTAGTTTCTGGGTTGCATCTACTGCGTTAGCTACAAGCTCTCTAAGGAAGATCTCGTGATCTGAATACAGGAATTTCTTAATGACCGGGAATATGTTTTCAGTCGTTACCCCGATCTGTCCTTTTGTCTTTGCCATATTATTGAATTTTATAAGTTTCTGTAATAAAAATACTCCCGATGGTGTTTCAATCTTTGTACCATCGGGAGATGTGTGACAAATTGTCACTTATATGGAGATTTGTTTTGGCCTATTTTCTTGATACTGAGGCGCCACGGCTCTTTTCCAGGATGACTCGGTCCGGGTCTCCTATGTATCTGAGGGTTGATGCCCCGGTGACTTCTCCAGTAATGCTCTTTTTTACTTCTATTTCGGCTTTGGCGGCTCCGCTGATATCTACTCTGACGGTCTTTGTCTGGAAGCTTTCTCCGTCAAAGTTGGATGCGCCGCTGCAATCCAGGCTGGTTTTGTCAGCCGCTCCTTTTATGCTTACTTTGGATGCTCCGCTCAGGTCTGCCTTCAGGTCATCGGCAGTGTAGGTGAGGAAAAGCTTGGCGGCTCCGCTGGCATCCAGTGTGATAATGTTGCCGCTTCCGGCAGAAACAAGCTCGGAGGCTCCGCTGGCGTCTATCTTCAAATCGTTTGCGCTCAGTTTGCTTATCCTTGTTTTGGAGGCTCCGCTCAGGTCTATTTTGCAGGTTTTCTCCGAGAAGTTGTCCTTTACATTTAGGGTTGCGGCTCCGCTCAGGTCTATAACCTCTAGAGCCGAAAGACCGACTGTCACCTTAACCGGCCCTTTGAGGTTCTTGCTGTTTGAAAACCATCTGGTGCCTCCGAAGCTATAACCGTTCTCTATCCTGAGGACCAGAACGCCGTCCTTTTCGCTGACGATTATGTGTTCCAGGGTTTTGGCTGGAGCGGATATCTCGACTCTGCCTCTGTTGCCTGAAGTAGCTGTTATTTCGAATACGCTTCCGGCTTGGATCCCTCTCAGGGAAGAGATCTTATAAGATTTGGTGCTGAGGTTTTCATCAGCCTTGCTGTCTGATTTTACCACAATTACCTTTCCGCCTTGTGCAAAAAGATTTGCGGATAATAATGATGCTGCAATAAGAAATGCTGCAAAAAACTTTTTCATATCTGTATTGTTTATTCGTTTTCGTTATTCATCGCGATGAAGGTCTGTATCTTTTTCAGTCCTTCCATCTTCTGGTTGTAATACTCCTTGATTATTCTCTGTTTTTCTTTCTTTGAGAGATTCTCAGGGAGCTGGAGAGCCATCAGACCGTCTTCATCCGATAGGATTGAGGAGATGGAATAGTTCAGATCCTCAAAGTCCTGGACTGAGAGATTCTCTCCTTCTTCAAGTAGCTGGTTGCCAAGGGCCTGGAGGCTGGTGACATAACCGCTTTCCATTTGCTCGAGGGCGGCTGTGCCGTTACTCTTTCCCAAGAACAGGACGACTGCCAGGACACAGATGGCAGGGGAGAGCACCCAGGCTGCTTTTTTTCCGAAGCTCATGTCGCTGAGTATCATCCTCACTTTCTGGATGAAAGAAGGCCTGGCCTGAAGCTTCTGCATGAATCTTTCCCTGTGGCCTTCCGGCATCTGTATGTCTTCCATATCCATTCTGTTTTGCTCGAAGAGTTCTTCCAGTTTGTCTTTTGTTGTCATAATGATATTCCCTCCTTTTTCAAGTGTTCGGAAAGCATCTGCCTTCCTCTCATGAATTTGCTTCTTATCGAATTCTCGTTAAGAGATGTTATCTGCGCTATCTCTTGGTAATCATAACCTTCTATAAGTTTCAGAGACACGATCTGGCGGCAGCTTCCCGGAAGCCGGGCTATCAGGCTGATGATCTTTCCGATCAGGTTGCTCCCTCTTGTGTTTTCCTCTGCAATTCCGTCTTCACCGTCTGAAGCGTAGAGCATTTCCTTCTTTACGGATTCCTCCGTGCGCCGTCTTCTGAGGATATCCAGGGACTTGTTTACGCAACTTCTGGAAAGGTAGGCTCCAAGGTTTTCGATCTTATCTAGGTCCTTCTGAGCGCATACCTTCAGAATCGTGTCCTGCATAACGTCTTCCGCCTCCTGTGGATTGCCCAGTATACGATAGGAAGCAACATACAGCTTGCGGGAGTACTCGTCGTAGATATCTTCGATTATGCCGGTTTTTATCTTCATTCCACAATTATGACGTGCGCTTTTGACATCTGTTGCAATTTAGGCATTAAAAAAGTAAATTTGTGTGCATTGTTTGGAAATATCAATCAAAAGGATTTTATATGAATAATTCTATTTTCAGTTTTCCGGTTCCGGCAAACGAGCCTGTTAAAGGTTATCTGGCTGGAAGTCCGGAGCGTATCGCCATTGACGCAGAGCTTAAAAGACAGAGAAAAACCGTTGTCGAGATTCCGCTGATCATCGGAGGCAAGGAAATCAAGACCGGTAATATGGGAGATGTGGTTGAACCTCACAATCACAAGCATGTGCTGGCAAGATATCATAAGGCCGGCGAGAAAGAGGTCAAGATGGCCGTTGATGCGGCAATGAAGGCTCATAAGGCTTGGGGAGAAACTCCTTGGACCACAAGGGCTGCTATTCTCCTGAAGGCCGCAGATCTTATTGCCGGAAAGTACAGGGCACTGATCAATGCATCCTGCATGCTCGGCCAGAGCAAGAACATGTTCCAGGCAGAGATAGATTCAGCATGTGAGCTGATAGACTTCCTCCGCTATAACGCCGCCTACGCTTCAGAGATTTACGCTATGCAGCCCAAGTGCGCTCCTGGTCAGCTGAATTCTATGGAATACAGACCTTTGGAAGGATTCATCCTTGCGGTTACCCCTTTCAATTTCACATCTATCGCTTCCAATCTGAACATGACTCCTGTGCTTATGGGCAACACCACTGTATGGAAGCCATCCACAACCGCACTTCTTTCCAACTACTATATCATGAAGGTATTTATGGAAGCAGGTCTTCCAGCCGGAGTTGTGAACTTCGTTCCAGGCCCTGGCGCAGTAATCGGAAAGGTTGCATGTGCAAGTCCGGATCTTGGCGGAATCCACTTCACCGGTTCCAGCGCTACGTTCTACGGGCTTTGGAAGACTGTAGGAATGAACATCGACAAGTACAAGACCTTCCCTCGTCTGGTTGGAGAAACCGGTGGCAAGGATTTCATATTCGTTCATCAGAGTGCTGATCCTGAGGTTGTTGCCAATGCTGCCTTCTGCGGATCGTTTGAGTTCGCCGGGCAGAAATGTTCGGCAGCCAGCCGTATGTACTGCCCTAAGAGTCTCTGGCCAAAGGTTCTGAAAGGACTGAAGGACAGGTGCTCCAAGGTTAAGGTAGGGGATGTCATGGATCCTGAGAACTTTGTGAATGCAGTTATCGACGAACCTTCTTTCGATAATATCGCAAAGGCAATCAACTATGCGAAGAGAAGCAAGGACGCCGAGGTAGTTATCGGTGGCCAGTGCGACAAGAGTGTCGGATACTTTATCCAGCCTACCGTAATCGTTGCCAAGAAGCCTCATTTCAAGACTATGGAAGAGGAACTCTTCGGACCGGTTCTGACAGTGTATGTATATGAGGACAAGGAACTTGACAAGGCTCTTGAACTCTGCGACACTACATCTCCTTACGGCCTTACAGGCTCAGTATTCGGCCAGGACAGGATGGCTTGCGAGTATATTTGCGACAAGCTCCGTTATTGCGCTGGTAACTTCTATATCAACGACAAGCCTACTGGAGCCGTAGTTGGATTGCAGCCATTCGGCGGCAGCCGCGCCAGCGGAACCAACGACAAGGCCGGAAGTTCATTCAACCTTATGAGATGGGTTACTTCCAGGGCTATCAAGGAGACTCTGGTTCCTCCTACATCGTGGAAATATACTTATATGAAATAACTTTTAATCATTTATAAAATGGCTAAATCCGTACATCAGCTCCATATGGAGGCAATGG
Source organism: uncultured Bacteroidia bacterium (assembly GCA_902789435.1). Classification (GTDB taxonomy): domain Bacteria; phylum Bacteroidota; class Bacteroidia; order Bacteroidales; family UBA932; genus Egerieousia. The sequence goes on from CADAOA010000009.1 coordinate 12,166, forward strand.
TTGTAGATACCCATTGTGACACTCCGCTCAGAATAGATGAGGAGCACGCAGACCTCGGCGTCAGGAGCAACGAGGGACACAATGATTTCATAAGGATGAAAGAAGGCGGTCTGGACCTTATGTTCTACGCAATATTCACCCGTGTAAGGCTCACTCCTGACCAGTCTACCGTACAGGCTGTCAGACTGATAGGGGAAACCAAGGATATGATTGCCGCTAACCGCGACAAGGTCGCCCTGGCATATTCCGTACGCCACGCCCGCGAAATCAAGAAGAGTGGCCGCGGCGCCATAATGCTTGGAATGGAGAATGGTTCCCCGATCCAGAATGACCTGGCACTTCTTCACGAGTTCTATCGTATGGGAGTAAGGTACATCACCCTCTGCCATTGCGCTCACAACCAGCTTTGCGACAGCTGCGCACCAAAGGAGGCACACTGGCATGGACTTTCTCCTTTCGGAAAGAAGGTTGTAGCCGAGATGAACCGCCTGGGAATGATCGTGGACGTAAGTCACCTTTCAGACGAATCATTCTATGATTGCCTCAAGTATTCCAAGGCTCCTATAGTTGCTACACACTCCTGCTGCAGAGCACTTTGCAAGCATCCAAGGAATATGACAGACAAGATGATAAAGGATCTTGCCAAGGCCGGCGGAGTTATCCAGATCAACTTCTATCCGGCTTTCCTCAGCGATGCCTACGGCACTGACGAATACTTCGACGCTGCCGACCGCTATGATGCCTCTATGAAGGCATATTGGAGAAGCGGCAAGAAAGGCAAGAAGGAAATCGCCGAGTTCAAGAAGCAGACAGCCTATATAAAGAAGAATTTCCCTTCTCCTTCATACAAGCTTCTGGTTGATCATATCGAACATGTAATAGACCTTGTAGGAATCGATTATGTCGGTCTTGGTTCAGATTATGACGGCATCGAAATGCCTCCTATCGGACTTGAGGACGTAAGCAAGTTCGAGGTTATCACCCGCGAACTCCGCCACAGGGGATATTCAGACGAGGATATCAAAAAAGTACTGGGTGAAAACTTCTTGAGAGCTTTCACCCAGGTAGAGGATATGGCGCTGACACTATAGTTTATTTGTCTGCGACAGGCTCCATTAGACCGGCTTCCTTGAGAATCCGGTCTATTTTTTGAACCATATCCCAACGATCCTTGTCGTTGCGGTTCTCGAATACCAGGACTGTAAGGTCTGCCTGAGGGAAGAAACCCTCGTAAATCTGGAATCCGCCGTTGTCTCCGGTGTGGTAAACCTTCTTCGGATAGCCAGGCTGCTGCTCAAGGAACCAGCCGTAGCCATAGAAAGTGTTGTCTCTGTTTTGGTAGGTTGAGAACTTGCTGCCGGATACGTTGTTAACATAAGACCAGGCCTCTTCCTTTGCTCTGGCAGGGATTATCTTGTTGTCTCTCATAGCCTTGATCCACTCAGCGAATTCGTGTGTGGAAGTGTAGATTCCACCGTCTGCCTTGGTGGCGAAGAAGGTTTCCTCACCGTAATCGCACTCCTGGAACTTGTTGTGAGGTGTGCCGTCATCAACCTTTTTCTCGGCCTGTGCGGAAACTGCTCCAGCCGGTTTGTCTGAGTCCACGCTGGCTGTTTCGTTTCCATCCTCGAAGATGTAGCCATGGGCCATGTTAGGGATCTTAGGCTCGTTCTCTACGGAAAAATAAAGAGTTGAAAGCATTCTGGCAGGAGTGAAGATATTCTCTTTCATCCACTCGTCAAATCCCTTTCCGGTAAGCTTCTCTATGAACAGGTAAAGCAACTGGAAAGTAGGGTTGATGTACTGGTACTCGGTACCAGGGGTGAAGTTAAGTTCCTTAAGACCTTTCATATACTCGATGGACTGCATGTCCGTGCAAGTGAGCATAAAGTTGCGGTCTGTTCTTGGACGGGTATCCGGAATACCTGAAGCATGGCTCATCAGATGTGCTGGAGTAATATCTGAGAACGGTGCCTTTTTCTTTGGAAGATAAGGAATTACGAGAGGGGAGACATCGTAGATGCTCTTGTGGATATCCAACTTCCCTTCCTCTGCGAGCTTGAGGATTGCAACTGCTGAGAACTGCTTTGAGCAGGATGCGATGTTGAAGAAGGTGTTGCCGTCTATCTTATATCGACGGGCGAGGTCTGAATAGCCGTAACCCTTGTCAAATAGGACGGAATCTCCTTTCATTATCAGGACGGCGCCACCAGGCTCGGCGAACATTGTGTCGATAGGGGCGTACCTGTCTATGAACAGGGAATCAACTTTTTGCATTGCATCGGCAACTGGATCTGCCGCTTTCTTTTCTGTACAGGCAATCATGGCTGAGATTGTTAATGTCAAGAGTAAAATGCGTTTCATATCTTTATGTTATTGTGTTTCAAATTTTTCCCGAAATCAGACTCTTTCTGAACAGATCCAGGGCAGAGGCGGCAAACCTCTCTATATTTATCTTACGGGTGCTCTTGGAGACGATGGTTGATGTAACTGTTCCCTTAGGGCCGCTTACAGCCATCCATAGAGTTCCGACAGGTTTCCCCGGAGTAGCTCCGCTTGGGCCCGCAATGCCGGAGGTGGAAATGGAGTAGGTGGTTCCGAGTTTCTTTCTTACTCCTTCAGCCATCTCCTTAACGCACTGGCTGCTAACCGCACCGAACATTTTAATGGTGCCTGGGTGTACTCCTAATGTATTTATTTTCACAGAATTGTCATAGCTGACAACACTCCCCCAGAAATAGCGGCTGGAGCCAGGAATTTCAGTTAAAAGGTGGGCGAGATAACCGCCCGTGCAGGACTCAGCGGTGCTGATGGTAGCACCTCTTTCCAGAAGCAATTCTCCGGCAACTGTCTGGGGATTGGTATCTCCCTCTCCGTAAACTGCATCGCCGAGAATGGTCTTGAGGGAAGAAGCGTATTTGTCGAGTTCCTCCTTGCCCTCCTTTTCCCCGATTCCATAAATTGACAGGCGAAGCCTAACTCCCAGGATAGGGTTGGGCAGGTAAGCAAGATGCAGGTTAGCCGGCAGAGAATCTTCCCACTTTTCAATCTTCTTGCTCAGGACGGACTCTGCGATGCCGAAGGTGCAGATTGTTCGGTGGAATATCTTGTCAAGCTTGTAATGTGCTTGAATGGCGCTTATTACGTCTTCAGTTGCATATTCGGTCTCAAAAGGGACCCCGGGCAAAGAGAACAACAGGTTGTCTTTGCCGAACCTCTCCTTTTTGAAGTTGAACTGCATGATAGGGGCTGTACCGATCCTGTTAGGAATCACCGTGCAGTTTTCAGGAACGTATGCTTGCTGGCGATTAATGTCCAGCATCTGTATTCCCCTTGCAGACAATAAGTTCTTTATGATATTGTATTGCTTTTGGCTGCGGACGTACTTGTTGCTGAGGCTAAGGGTCATAAGGACATTTTTGGTGATGTCATCCTTTGTCGGGCCCAAGCCTCCGGTAGTTATGACTATCTCGCTGCGTCTGAGGCATCGCTTAAGTGTATTGAGGATGTCGTTTTTTGAATCAGAGCAGGAAGCCATATGTATGACCTTGATTCCTATCTTGTTAAGAGCTCTTGCCAGAAAAGCGGAATTAGTGTCCGTAATCTGGCCGATGAGAATTTCGTCTCCGATTGTCAGAATTGTTGCTGTAATCATCTCTAAGCTTTTTGTGAGGTCTGCAACTTTCTTTCGGTGAGAGTTTTAGCTATGTATTTATTGATCTTTTTCACGAACTTCGGTCCGTTGTAAATCCATCCAGTATAGATTTGTACAAGAGAAGCACCGTTATCCAGGAGTTCAAGAGCTTGCTGTGGAGTCATGATACCTCCGCTGGCAATGATAGGCAGATGGCCCCTGGTTTTGTGACGTATATACTTTACAAGTTCCAATGTCCTGTTGTATAAAGGTTTACCGCTTAGGCCTCCCTTCCCGACCTTTGAGATATAAACCTTGGAACTCTTAAGGTTATCCCGATTTGCCGTAGTATTGGCGGCAATTATGCCGTCCAGGCCTGATATGAGTACCAGGTTGATCACATCGTCAAGATACTCCCTTTCAACGTCAGGAGAAATTTTCAAAAGAATAGGACGGTACTCATCGTACATTATTCTCAGTTCCAGCAGTTTGTCGATGATAGGGGTGATGTTCTCCAGGCTCTGGTTACTTGCAGCATCCTTGACATTCGGGCAGGAAACGTTCAGAACGAAATAATCTACGAAATCGTACATATATTCGAAGCACAGCTCATAATCCTTATAGGCATCAGCCATAGGGGTTTCCCTTCCTTTTGTAATGCTGCATCCGATAGGGCAGGAATTGCGGTGTTTCTGAATGTATGAAATTGCGTGCTTGATACCCTTGTTATTGATACCCATCCTGTTGATAATGGCCTGATCCTTAGTCAGACGGAAGCATCTGGGTTTTGGATTTCCCTCTTGCTCCCTAGGGGTCAGGGAACCTATTTCAACGAAACCGAAACCAAAGTTGGCTATAGCGTTGAATGCGTCTCCGTTCTTGTCGAATCCTGCCGCCAGGCCGACAGGGTTGGAGAACTTGACTCCAAACACCTCCCTTTCCAGAACAGGTTTTCTGTAGTTGTAGAACAACCTTATCAAATTAGGAATAACTGGAATCTTATCCAGCAGCTTGATAGTGGATATAGCAAAGTCGTGGATCTGTTCCGGTTGCCAGAGAAACAATATGCTTCTTATTAGCTTATACATATACCTTGTTATATATATAAGACAAATTTAGCAAATCTATTTCTCAAATGACTCAAACGTTCCGTCTGAATACAGAAGTATGACTTTAACAGGCGATGATGCCTTGTCTGAGACGATTTTTTGCCCGGTAGGGGCCGGATTTTCATCAATTTTTGGATTCTCAGGAGGTTCAGGGGCTGTTATTTCCGGCTTAATCTCTTCTTTCTCAGGCTGTTTCATTGCATTTACCCTTTTCTCCAGTTCTCCTTCTTCCAGAGCAGGATAAGGATGATAAGCCTGTTTTTCCTCTTCTGGAGGAAAATCACCCACTGTTTCATCAGGAAAGTCTTCTTGAGGAAGGTCTGAAAAACCGAAGAGATTACCGTTCTCATACTGGGGTTCTTCGATAGTGTCTGATTGACTCAAAATAGGGAGGGGATTAGTGTCTTGTATTTTCGTGTTATTCTGACGCGAAACAATTGCGTCATCAAGACGCTCTCCTTTAAAATTAAGATCGGGATTTTTGTAAGGTCTTCCTTCTCCCCTGAGCAGCCACTCGATATTCAAATTCGGCAATTTTGTCATAATTGCCAAAATGAAGTCATAACTCGGATTGTTCCGTCCGGAAAGAAGGTTGCTCAAAGTTGACCTCTGGATCATCAAAAGTGAAGCCATTTGGGCCGCCGATAATTTTTCCAGATTGAGTATGGTCTGTAATCTCTCTTTCATATATGAAAACTGATATCTTTAACAAATATAGACATACTTATCGAATTTTGCAAATCTGGACTGATTTTTACCGTTAGTTCACAAAAACGGCATAATTGCGCAGTTTTTTGTGATAGGCCTTACAGAGCCCTCTAAGGGGTATGCGCAAAAAATATCTATATTAAAGATGCAATTTAGATTACATATTTTAAAATGCAATAAATCAGATAGATAAGCTAATTTTTTATATAAAAATCGCGCCTAATTACGCATATTGCTACCCAAATAGCCTACATGCATCTCAATACTACTATAAATGATAATATATAAATTACTGAAAATACGATAATTATAAAATTATTATTTTTACCATTACAAAAAGTTATACTCTGCAGAAATCCGGCATATCTTAATTACGCAATTTGACTGTTCTGTGTTGTGAATTGTGAACAATCTGCGTTCAAAGATGTGAAATTCGAAAAAATGAAAATCCCCTGTTTTTAGAGATTTCTTCTTTCGTGGGCAATTATGTATCTTTGCACAAAACAAAGCAAATTGAAGCCTGAAATCAGAATATCGGATTATACCTATCCCCTCCCCCAGGAGCGGATAGCCAAGTACCCCCTTCCTGTCAGAGATCAGTCCAAGCTGCTGGTCTTCTCGGCGGGAAATTTGGAGGATGATATTTTCCGGAATCTTGCAGCCCATATTCCCGGAAAATCCTTTATGGTATTCAACAATACCAAGGTGGTCCCGGCTAGGCTGTTTTTCCGGAAAACGACCGGTGCTTTAATAGAAATCCTGTGCCTTAACCCTATTTTTCCTTCCGAATACGTGGCTAATTTTGCCCGTCAGGGCTTCTGTGATTGGAGTGTTGTAATAGGAAATGCCAAGAAATGGAAGGGCGGACAGGTGCATTTTTTCTCGGAAAACGGGTTCGAAGGCCTGAATTTCCGTGCAGAATTGCTGGAAAAAGGAGAAGGCAAGGCCTCTAAGGTCCGTTTCCTGTGGGATGGGGACGATACATTCTCAGAAGTGCTTTCCAAATGCGGCCAGGTGCCTATTCCTCCATATCTGAATCGCCAGACTGAAGATATAGATAAGTCTCGTTATCAGACGATTTACGCTCATTTTGAAGGATCTGTAGCCGCTCCTACAGCCGGTCTCCATTTTACGGACAGGGTTTTGGCGGACTTGGATTCCAAAGGTGTGGTAAGGGAAAATGTCTGTCTCCACGTGGGAGCAGGAACCTTTGTTCCGGTAAAAAGCGAGCTTATTTCTGCTCATAAGATGCACAGCGAGCCGTTTTCCGTGACTAAATCCTTTCTGGAAGACCTTCTGAAGGCTGTTGAAGGCGGTAATGTGGTTGCTGTGGGAACTACTTCCACCCGTTGTCTGGAGTCCTTATATTATATAGGTATTCGGTGTCTGGAGCACCCGGATTCCCCACTGGAAGAAGTGGGACAGTGGGATCCGTATGAGAGGGATTACCCATACTCGACCAAAGAGTCCCTGGAAGCCATAATCTCGTATATGGATGGCAGAAAGCTTCAGACCCTGGTGGCCGGAACTTCAATTATTATTGTTCCTGGATTCCGCTATCGCATTGTAAATATGCTTATTACGAATTTCCATCAGCCTCAGAGCACCCTTCTGCTTCTTATATCCGCCTTTATCGGAGAGGACTGGCGCAAAATATACTCTCACGCTCTTGAAAGCGGCTATCGTTTCCTTAGTTATGGGGACAGTTCCCTTCTTAAGAGAAAGGAGAGAAACTTTTTGTAAATTTGCGTCCAACTCAACGATTATGGCCGCTCTGGACAGCATATTCGATGGCATAAGGCCTTACAACGACAGTGAAATCCCTGCCTCAATAGCCCGTATGCGCACTTTTGAGCATATCGACGATATTGCTCAGTTCCTGAAATTAGATGGCGGTGGCGATACTTTGCGCAAATCATTGGACGAGTGCCATTGTGTAGACGATTTCCAGGATAAAATAATGGCTATGGTGGTGGAGCATGTGCTTTCAAACACCAGTGCGGGCGTGGAATTCACCGGCCTGGATTATTTTACCGGGGGAAAGAAGCATCTGATTCTGGCCAATCACAGAGACATTGTACTGGATCCTGCCATCATACAGCTCATTTTGCATCGTAATCACGTTACTACCACGGAAATAGCGGTTGGAGACAACCTTATTACCTCTCAGTTTATCGAAGACGTCTGCAGGAGCAACAAGATGATAAAGGTCACCCGCAGCACTTCTCCTAGGGAGGTTTATATGTCTTCTATGCTGCTTTCCAAGTATATACGCACTCAGGTGGCATCTCAGACCAGTTCTATCTGGATTGCCCAGAGAAACGGCCGAACCAAAGATGGTCATGACCAGACCGAACAGGGGCTTTTGAAGATGGTCCAGATGAGCGGCAGCGGAGACTTCTACGCTGACATGTGCGAACTGGACATTCTGCCGGCAGCTATATCCTACGAGTTTGAACCTTGTGACGGTCTGAAAGCCAGGGAATTGTTTATTTCCAGAAGGCACGCTTACGTAAAGAAGGAAGGCGAGGATCTCAACAGCATCCTTACCGGTATGGGTGGCTGGAAGGGGCGGATCAGGATCTGCTTTACAGAACCTATACTCCCGTCTGAGATTGAATACTGTGCAAAATTCGAGAAGAATGAAAGGTTCCTGGAACTGGGTAAGATCATTGACAGACAGATTCATTCAGCCTTCTATCTATGGCCGAACAACTATATCGCCGAGGCTATCCTTGCCGAAAGAGAGGGTAGGGAGCCTTTGCGCAAGGCTCGTTACAGTAAGGCAGCCAGAGAGACTTTCATGGCCCATATGGAAGAGCAACTGAACAAGGTTATATCAGAACTGTCTGAAACCGAAGAATTTAAGTCTGAAAGCAAAGAAAATGTGCAGAAAGAGCTCGAAGACATCTTCCTGCACATCTACGCCAATCCTTTGCACTAGTATTTCTTTTCTATCTCGTCTTCACGGTTTTCTATATATTCCACGAAGCGTTTCCTGAGGCTCTCAGGCAGGCTGTTGTCGGCCCTGACCTTCTTCTCGATCTCCCACATCTGGTCTTCCACTTTCTTGGCAGTCCTCTTGTCGCGGTTTTTAAGATGTTTTTCATACTGGGAGAGCATGCCGTAAATGCCGTATTTCTCGCACAGGGAGTTCAGGGTAGGCTTTTCCTGCTCTTTCTTTTTCTTGGCTTCAACTTCTTTCTCGGCGATTTCCTCAGCTACTTCTGTCTGCTTGGATTTCAGAGCGTTGATGACCATATAAATGTTCTGGGTCTTGTCCAGAAGCTCTTGGGCTTCCTTGCGGCTGAAGTCTTTGTTTGACTTGAAAACTATAGTTTTTTCAGTCTGCGGGTTGGAATTCAGCACGGGGATAATGTTTCCCAGATCCTGGGCTTCGAGGCTAAGGCCATCTATCAGTCTGATGCCTTTGTCATCCATCGGTATGATTTCCAGAGATGCCGAATCAATGGCTTCTGTTTTCTCCTTCTTCATCGGCACAGTGGCCTGGATGTTCCATTTGGACTTGTCTTCAGGGTTTTGTGTAAGGAAGAGGGTGACGTCATCGGTGAGGCTGAAGTCTGAAAAGGCAGTTCCGAGGAACTCTACCTGGTTCTTGTCCATCAAAACGTCTTCCGTCTTGGAAGTGCAGGATGCCAGGGCTAAAATTGCAATTAGGATGGTAATGGTGCGCTTCATAAGTGTTATTTTAATTGATTGTCGATTCAAATCTCAATGTCAAGTTCTACAGGGCAGTGGTCGCTGCCGAATATCTCCGTATGTATCTTGGCATCTTTCAGCTTGTTATCCAGGCGTTTGGATGAAAGGAAATAGTCTATTCTCCAGCCCGTATTCCTTTGGCGGGACTGGAAACGATAGCTCCACCATGAATAAACGCCTTCCAGGTCGGGATAAAAGTGCCTCCAGGTATCGGTGAACCCGGATTCCAGAAGGATGGTGAATTTATCCCTTTCTTCGTCCGTGAAGCCTGCGTTCCGGCGGTTGGTCTTCGGGTTCTTAAGGTCTATCTCCTTGTGCGCCACGTTCATGTCGCCGCAGACGATAACCGGCTTTTTCTTGTCCAGGCCTACCAGATATGCCCTGAAATCGTCTTCCCATTTCATTCTGTAATCCAGTCTCTTGAGTTCTTCCTGGGAGTTAGGGGTATAGACGCAAACCAGGTAAAAGGCGTTGAATTCCAGGGTAATGACCCTGCCTTCCCGGTCATGTTCCTCTATGCCGATACCGTATGTCACATTCAGCGGCTCCACCTTTGTGAAGACGGCTGTTCCGCTGTAGCCTTTCTTTTCAGCATAGTTCCAGAAGGACTTGTAGCCCGGGAATTCCAGATCCAGCTGGCCGCTCTGCATTTTGGTTTCCTGGAGGCAGAAAATGTCCGCATCCAGGCTTTTGAATGATTCGGAAAAGCCTTTTCCTTCACAGGCCCTCAGGCCGTTTACGTTCCAGGAGACGAGTTTCATCGCGATTGAATTTTATCTACAACAAATTTAGCAAATATTGCGGGTTATTGAGTAAATGTTTAAATTTGCAATGACAATGATACGATTTGCATCTTTAAACTTCTGGTGGCGCACTTGCGGAATTTCTCTGTAAGTCGGTAACTTGTAGTTTATTATGATATGAGGCATGCTGGCTTACAGCGTGCCTCAAATTTTTTATTAACTCTCAAAATCCATTTCACCATGAGACAAAAAAAGTATCTGTTAGGCGAATCCGAGATTCCGACCCATTTCTTCAACATGCAGGCCGTAATGCCTAACAAGCCTCTTCCAATCCTCAATCCGGCAACCAGGGAGCCCCTGAAGGCGGAGGACCTTTATCCAATTTTCTGCGAGGAATGCGCCAACCAGGAATTCAACACTACCGACGAGTGGATTCCGATTCCGGAAGAGCTCAGGCAGATGTACGCTTCCTACAGATGCACGCCTCTTGTAAGGGCATATGACCTGGAGGAGACTCTGGGCACTCCGGCTCACATCTATTTCAAGAACGAGAGCGTCAGCCCTGCAGGTTCCCATAAGCTCAATTCGGCTCTGGCACAGGCTTATTATGCCAAGAAGCAGGGTATTACCAATGTCACGACAGAAACCGGAGCGGGGCAGTGGGGTGGAGCGCTTTCATACGCGGCCAGCAAATTCGGCCTGGAATGCGCCGTCTATATGGTGAAGGTCAGCTATGAGCAGAAGCCTTACCGCAAGAGCATAATGCAGACTTTCGGCGCGGCGATAACTCCATCTCCGTCCATGTCCACAAGAGCCGGAAAGGATATTATAACGGCAAATCCGGCAGACAACGGTTCTCTGGGCTGCGCTATCTCCGAAGCTATAGAACTGGCCGTGACTACTCCGGGCTGCCGATACACTCTGGGTTCAGTGCTGAACCACGTATGCCTGCACCAGAGCATAATCGGTCTTGAAGCGGAAAAGCAGATGGAAATGGCAGGGGAGTATCCCGATATTGTAATAGCTTGTTTTGGAGGCGGTTCCAACTTCTCCGGCATTGCCTATCCGTTTATGAGGCACAATATGAAAGAGGGGAAAAAGACAAGGTTCATAGCCGCGGAACCTGCATCCTGCCCTAAACTGACAAGGGGCAAGTTTGAATATGACTTTGCGGACGAGGCCGGCCTTACGCCTCTTCTTCCTATGTACACCCTGGGCCATAAGTTCAAGCCTTCCAGCATCCACGCCGGCGGCTTGCGCTACCACGGGGCCGGAGTGATACTGTCTCAGCTTATGAAGGACGGCTTTATGGAGGCTGTGGACATCGAGCAGACGGAATCTTTCAAGGCAGGAATCCTTTTTGCCCGCACGGAAGGCATAATCCCTGCTCCGGAGTCCTGCCACGCCATTGCCGCTACCATCGCGGAGGCACTCAAATGCAAGGAAACAGGGGAGAAGAAGACCATCCTTTTCAACTTGTCCGGACACGCATTTGTAGATATGGCGGCCTACGACCAGTATATCAGCGGCCAGATGCAGGACTACAGCGTTACTGATGAGGAACTTCAGAAGTTTATATCCGCGGCAGACGCCTTGAACCGATAATAATTCGTATATTTACAATCGTTATGATTGTATTTTATATGAAGAGGTTTTTATCGTTTCTTTTTGTCGTTTTCCTGGCCGCAGGCTATGCCTGTGCCCAGGATCCTGCCGCCATTCCTGACGACAGTTTCTACGAGCAGACTCAAAGACAGAGATTTCCGGTGTTCGGGATGTTCAAGGAAACATATTTCGTTACCGGAATACCCGCCAACACTTCCTCTATAGACAAGCATAACGCGGATGTGCGTTTTCAGGTGAGTCTGGCTCTCAGGATTGCCAGGATAGACAACGTGGACATCCTGGGAACCTATACGGAAACTGGTGTGTGGCACGTGTATGACACTTCCAGCCCCCTGGTGGAAAACGCCTTCAACCCCGGACTGTGCGTCTACTGGTACGTGAATCCGAAGCTGGACATGATGTTCGGCGGGGACCACATGTCCAACGGCTATATAAACGAAAGGTCCAGGTCTGTAAACAAGGCTTTCGTGGGGGCCATCTACTCCCCGGATGAACATCTGTCTCTGGGCGGAAAGGTCTGGTACGGCTATTATGAGCATATTCCGGGCCTTACCCACTATTTCATCAGAAGGGGGTATATGGCGGCCTGGGCCACATACAAGGCATTTGGCAACCGTCTGAACTTTACGGCTCTGGTCAATCCGTCCAACACTTTCAAGAACTACAACCTGGAGTTCAACCTTTCCTACAGGCTCAGCGACAAGGGAACCTTCCTGCCTGCCGTTTTCGCCCAGTTCCGCAGCGGCTACTGCGAGACTCTGGTCAATTTCAACAAGTACGAGTCTCACTTCAGGGTAGGGTTCTCTCTGGAGCTCAAGCACGGCTACAACTCGTCAATCCACTAATTTTCAATATAGTATGAAACGGTTATTTTTTGCTGCTATTCTTCTGATGGCTTGTGTTTCCTCTCTTTGGGCGCAGAAGAATCTGCCGCCGCTGGACCAGCTGGCAAGAATCAACGACAGCATAATCGCTGAGGGGCACAATCTCTATTTTTCAGAGAAGATAAACTGGGTGGCCACAGATTATTTGTTTGAGAAATATACTGAAGAGGATGTGGGGGGCAGTTTGACTTCATTTCAAGACAGCCTGTTTTCCTGTATTTTCTGCGACAAAAAAATGGAGAACTGTATTTTAGAACTTCGCTGGAGGGTGACAAATGACGGCATTCAAGAAATGAAGATAGATTCTCCGAGAGCTCTCACCCAAAAGGAAAAAGATGAGATTGAACGCAAAAACAGGCTGGTTCTGAAGATTTTCGAGTTTTATAGCGACAGCATAGCTTCTATTCAACCTGAGTACGGGCAGCTGAATTTTGACTTCTTGCCTGTAAACGAGAACATAACCAGAGTATATATCCTTCAGGGAATTACTTTGGAGGGAATCCTGCCCTGGGGAAATGACTATGGAATAGACATTGACAAAGACGAAAACATTGTCCGCTTTTGGAAATATCACAGGTCGTTCATTCCGGTACAGATCGAGGCCGGAAAAGAGGGGATTCCAATGCATTCTCACCTTGAGGATAATCCGTTCATCACACCAACAGATATCTGCAATTTCCTGCTTTACGGAAGGGATATTTACAAAATGAATTCCTTTGTGGTTCTCAGCAATGCTTTCAATTGCAGTTTCATGTATATGGATTCATCAAAGACGATAGTCACAACACAACATTAATAGACGCTTATGAAAAAGATTTTGACAATCGTTGTTGGAGCAATGGCAATTGCAGCAGTTTCAGCCAGTTGCAAAAGCAGCGGAAACAACGGAGGAGAGGCTGAAGTCAAGGATACGGTAACAGTGGCTCAGGCCGTGGATCCGGAATTTGACGAGGAGATTGCTCCGGAAGAGGGACAGGAGGTTTGGAAGAGCTTCGGCGGAACCTACTTCTTCTGGGGAGACGGAGAGGGTCTGGTAGTGGATTTCCCTCTGCCTCAGGAAGGCGGCTGCATTAAGCTCAGCTACAAAGGCGAGGAGTATGAGGCCACCGCAGACGAACAAACCGGAAAAATTGTGGCAAAGGACACTCTCGGGAAAGTGGTGTTCAAGGGCTATTTCTATGACGGCGGAAATACCGTCAAGGGCCTGTTCAAAGGAGAGCCTATTGAAATGGGCGGAAGCGGAGACTAGTTTTTTATCGCGATAATTAATTGAATATGAAGAAAATACTTATTGCCCTGCTGGCGGTCTTGATGCTGACTCCGGCATGGGCCGATGAAGGAATGTGGCTGCCTGTTCTCATCGGGCAGAGAATAAAGGATATGAGAGCCAAGGGTTTCAAGCTCAAGGCCGAGGATGTGTACAGCGTGAACAAGGCCTGCCTGAAGGATGCCGTGGTGCTCTTCGGCTCAGGCTGTACCGGAGAGCTGGTTTCCGGAGAGGGACTGCTTTTCACCAACCACCATTGCGGCTACAGCCAGATCCAGAGGCACTCCAGCGTGGAGCACGACTATCTTAAAGACGGTTTCTGGGCAATGAGCAGAGACCAGGAACTGCCGAACAGGGGATTGACGGTAAGTTTCCTGGAATATATGCAGGATGTCACCGATGCCGTTCTTAAAGGCTATTCCGAGGGAATGACCGAGCGGCAGAGAGATTCCGTGATAAAGGTTAATTCACAGGGGCTTGTCGCTGAGGCTGTAAAGGAAGGAAAAGGGCTAAGGGCAAATGTCGAGGCGCTTTTCTATGGCAACCAGTATTTCCTGTTCGTGTTCAGGACATTCCGCGATGTCCGCCTGGTGGGCGCTCCGCCTTCCTCAATCGGAAAATTCGGAGGTGATACCGACAACTGGATGTGGCCGAGGCATACCGGAGACTTCTCCATTTTCCGCATTTACGCCGACAAGGACAACAATCCGGCAGACTATTCTCCGGACAACGTGCCTTACCATCCTAAGAAATTCTTCAAGATTTCCACCAAGGGTGTAAAGGAAGGGGATTTCACCTTCGTTTACGGATGCCCTGGCTCCACCAAGGAGTACGTTACTTCCGACGAGGTGGAATATACCGGCAATGTGTCTGACCCTAAGAAGATTGCCCTAAGGACCAAGCGTCTGGACATAATGAAGAAATATATGGCCCAGAGCCAGGCCGTAAGGATCCAGTATTCCTCCAAGGCCGCCAATGTGTCCAATGCCTGGAAGAAATGGCAGGGTGAGGAAAAGGGAATCCGCAGGATGAAGACCGTGGACAAGAAGAAAGAGTATCAGGAAAGGTTCAAAGAGTGGGCGAAAGGAACCCGCTACGAGGGTCTTGTGGAGAAATTGGAAGCCCTGTACGCCAGGAGAAACCCTTATTTCCTTGCATACGAGTACTATAACGAGACCGTTAGGAGCATAGAGCTCCTCCAGATTGCGTCGGGCGTATTGAACGTGATAAAGAACAAGAACGCAAAGGATGCGGCAGTGGAGGCATTCTTCAAGGACTATTATCAGCCGATAGACCAGGAGATTTTCGTGGCAATGATGAAGGCCTTTGACGCTGAGATGCCAGACGATTTCAAGCCGGAGTATTTCAAGCAGATGCTTAGCCAGTACGGCAGCGTGGAGGCCTGGCAGAAAGACCTGTTCTCCAAATCAATGTTCACCGACAAGGAGAAGGTGCTCGCCCTGACAAAGGACGATACCCAGGCCGTGAAGGACGATCCCGCATATCAGATGTACGACGCATTCTACAAATGGTATTTCAATACCCTCAGGCCTGTAATCAACGATGTCAACAGCGAGATAAGGCTTGCATACCGCGACTACATGCAGGGACAGATGGATTTTGAGCCTAATAAGCAGTTCTATCCGGACGCTAACCTGACTCTGAGGATCGCTTACGGAAATGTAAAGGGATACAGTCCTGCTGACGGAGTCTACTATTCCCCGGTTTCCACCCTCAAGGGAATCATTGAAAAGGATAACCCGAACATCTTCGATTACAATATTCCTCAGAAACTCAGGGATATATACGCAGAAGGCGGGCATGATAACCAGCCTGTCTGCTTCCTGGCCACCAACCATACTACTGGCGGAAACTCAGGAAGCCCTGTCATTAACGCAGACGGTAACCTGATCGGAATCAATTTCGACAGAGTATGGGAGGGAACGATGTCTGACATCGTATATGACCCTTCAGTTTGCAGAAACATCTCTATTGATATAAGATACCTGCTGTTCAACATCGAGCAGATAGGGCACGCCGGTTATCTGTTTAACGAGATGGTATTTGCGGACTGATCCGCTAGAAATTGAAAATATATCCAACCAGGAAGAACCTGCGGTTGTTATAGGCGGTTTCCGACCAGATATTGCTTTCATCTTCTGAAACATATCTGGTGGTCATCTTCTGCTCCAGAAGGTCTCTTCCTTCCAGGAATATTGTGTGGCGGTTGAACTTCTTCTCTATGCGGCAGTTAAGTGTGTAATACTTGTCGTAGGAGTAGAAGGCTCTCGATACCTTGCTGCGGTAGGATATGTCTGAAGACAGGCTCCATCCTCTTTTGAAGTTGAATCCGCCGGAAGCCTTGGCTGTCCAGTAATGGTCTTTCTTGACAGTGCCGGCAGTTTTTGCCTTGCCTTTATAATCGTAATAACTGAAGTCTGCCCTCAGGTAGTACCTTTTGGTGTCGTACCTTAGGTAGTAGGCGGTATTCCATATCTTGCTGTAGGATGTGTTCACCCAGGTGAAGAACTTGACTTTCCTCGAGCCGATATAATCTTCATAAAAAGTCTGCTCCACCTCTCTTATATTGCGGGTAAAGGATGAAGAGAGTTCGCTCGAGAACTTTCTGAAACGTATTCTGTAAGAAAAGATGTTCCTAAAGGAGCGGGTGACTTTAAGCTTAGGATTTCCCACTATGTACTGGTCCGGGAAGGCTCCCTCTCTTGTGTACCAGCAAAGCTGCAGGTATGTCGGGCGCCGGATCGAAGTCAGGTATCCGATGGCAAAAAAGTGGTTTTCCGCCAATCTCAATTCCACCTCTCCGGTTCCGTAGAGTGCAGGGTTCTTGAAGTCGTATGACTGGTGTTCGTCCTTGTTGGTCAGTTTGTCCGCATAAAACTGAAGAGTAGCATCCAGCTTGAGTTTCAGATACTTGTACGAATAATCCGCTTTCAGATAAGGACTCAGGTTCATAACTCCGTATCTGAATGTTTCCCGAAGTTTAAGGCTGTCCACCCACGAATCCTTGTTGCCCAGATCGGAAATATACGCTCCCCTGTTTTTTTCATTGTCGTAGGTTATGGAAAAATAACCTCCGGCCTCTGTGTTGAAGTTTTTGACATTGAATGTGTTAGGGGTGCTCAGAAAAACTCTGGAATCTGATCTGAGACCAATGGTGAAAGGAGTCTTGCGGTATATCTTGTTTACTGTGCCTTCATTTGTGCTGAGGGTTGAAAACTCGATGTAACGGTCAATGTTAGTATAACCGAAATTCAACTCGGCGAACAGCCTTTTGTCCCTGGCAAGTTTTCTGGTCAGGTTGAAGCCTCCTCCGGAAGAAAAAGTGTATGAATTGTTGTCTTCTCCCTGCATACTGAGCTCGAGAGCTGATATATTCAATGTATTATTGTTTCTTCTGTTGTGAGTGTAGTTGTAACTCAGGTTGGCAAACGAATTGTATATTGTATTGGGCTTTCTCCACTGGAAGGTTGTCCTGAGATTGTAGTTGCTGCCCATATGCTTTATCTCTGACCAACTGGTAGATAAGTCTTCGCTATTTTTGATAGAACTCCCCTCGGCCGCTTTCCAATGGTTATCCCAGGATGAATTGAACTGGATGGTGGAAGTGAAGTTGTTCTTTATGTATTTCAGGTTGAGTTTTACATCCGCGCTCTGGTGCTTAAGGTCAGGAATCATTTCTTTCCAGGGAGATTTGTCGTAGTTGTATCCGGCTGAAACAATTGCGTTGCCGCTCCATTTGCCTTTTTGGGCAAGGCTGTCAGTCTTCTGGGCCTGGCAAATGGAAGCAGTGGCGGCCATCATGGCTGCCAGAACCAGTATCCGGTATCCTGAAAAGACAGAACGCATAACTCCTGTTGCTGACGCAAAATTAAAAAATATTAACTTTGACATCGTGAAGAAAATCATTTTGACAATTATCCTGGGCTTTTTCCTTGCAGCTCCCGTTTTCTCCCAAAGCGGTGAAGAAGGGGGCGTTTCAAAAATCGCATCGCTGAAGAATAAGCTTGTAAAATTTCTGGAAGACAGGGAGCTGAGCGGTGTGGACACAAACTATATTGGCGTACCTAAATACAAATGGACCGTATTTGCCAACACTTATCTTTCCCAGCTGGACTTTGACCTGAGGAGCAACAGCGATGCCCAGAAGGAAAGCTATATAGAGGGTATTGGCAGGGTTACCGTGGACATGTATTCCAAAGTGGAGACCCAGGTTTCTCTCGGCCTATACTTTATGGGCTACGGCCTGAGTTATTCCCAGGATCTTAGCAAAGGTTACAAGAAGAATTTCTCCTTTACCCTGTACTCTTCTCCGGTGGGTGGAGAACTCATTTACCATACAACGGACAGGATTCATGGCAGACTGACCGCAAAGAGGCTCGGATACGATTTCAGCATCCTGGATGGGGAGGCCAAGATGGAGAACCTCATAGTAAATGCATATTATGTGTTCAACCACAAGAAGTTTTCCTATTCATCGGCGATGAGCTACTCCAAAATCCAGAAAAAGAGCGCAGGCAGCTTTTTGGGCGGCGTTACCTATAACCAGAGCAGATTGACTGCATACGATCCGGTCTTACGGGGAATGATGGGGGGAATAAACAGGATTTTCCTCAGGCAGTTCTCGCTTGGCGTAGGCTATGCCTACAACTGGGTGCCGGCAAAGGGGCTTACATTCCACGTTTCCGGAATACCTATGCTGTTGATTACCACCAAGTCCGCAACCAAGAATACCGGTGACGACTGGAGCGACAGCCAGAAGGAGACACAGAAAAAACTCTTCGGGAAGAAGACCCACGTCTCATATAGCCATATGGGCAGGGCTTCTGTCAGCTATGCCTTCAGCGACAGGTTCCTGGCCGGATATTCCGCTTACTACAACTTCTTCAGGGTAGGTAAGCATTCCACATATTACGCCAGCACAGAAGACTGGAACATGAGATTCTTTGTAGCCATCAGTTTTTAACAGTTATGCGTAAGGTTATTCTATCATTTGTTTTCCTGCTTGCCTTTAGCGGACTTTCTTTTTCACAGAACATTTTCAGCAAGTTAAAGCATTACATCGATAAAGCTGAACTGAAGGGCCTGGATACAAACTATGTATGTGCCCACGACAGGAAGTGGTCGGTTTATGCCAACTCTTACTTCTCTGTGATGGACTTTGACATGAGGAGCCGTCTGGTGGACATAGCGGAAGAGGAGATCCACAATGGCCGCTCGGTGATAAACATGCGTTCCAACACCGACAAGCAGGTCTCCCTCGGCCTTTACTATATGGGCTATGGCCTTAGCTATTCGCTGAGCCTCGGAAAGGGCTTCAAGAAAGACCTGTCGTTCCAGCTGTACTCTTCTCCTGCCGGAGGCGAGTTCAGGTATCACACTACCAGGAACATCAAAGGCGATTATATCACTCCGTCCGGAGAAGAAATGAAACTGATGGGGGAAGAGGCTACTATGGAAAACATCATACTGAACGCCTATTATCTGTTCAATCCGTCCAAATTCTCCTATTCTGCCGCCATGAGCGGATTTATGGTACAGAAGAAAAGCGCGGGAAGCTTTCTGGCCGGACTTACCCTTAACCAGACCCGCATCCGTTCTTACGAGCCATGGCTCTCCTACACTTTAGGAAGGGTTAACAGGATAAAGATCCAGCAGTTTGCCGTAGGGGCGGGCTATGCATATAACTGGGTTCCGGTTCCAAGGCTGACACTGCACTTGTCTGAAATACCTATGCTTCTGGTAACTATGAATACAGTCGCCAAAATGAAGGCCCACGAATCAGACGACGGGTGGAATTCAATGCAGAAACAGGGGTACAAGGACCTTTTCGGAGGAAAGACACACATCTCTTTCTCTCACATGTTCAGGACTTCTGCAATCTATACGTTCAGCGACAGGTTCAGTGCCGGAACCACGCTGTTCTACAATTACTTCAGGGTAGGAAAGCACTCTTCCTACTACGTGAGTACGGAAGACTGGAGCCTCAGGTTCTTTGTAGCGGTAAGATTCTAGCGGCGGCGCTTGAACGGATTTCTGGTAAGCAGATAGTTGACTCCAAGCACTACGTGAGCGTTAGCTTCATGGATAGGCAGGAACTGCCTGTTCATGTTGAAGTAATAGCTGTCCGTACCCAGATATGCGCTGAACTTCTTGGCATAGACGTTGACCATGCCGCCAACTTCCCATCCGAAACTTGTATAGGCACCGGTAAGAGAAAGGCTCAGCCATTTTAACGGGCTGGTGTTCAGGGACATCCTGACCTCGTTGTAACGGTTTATGTGGCTGTTTCTGGTGGAGCCAAGGATACCTATTGACATCTTTTTGTAGAAAGGCAACTTGAATTCCACTCCCAAGTTAGCGTTGATGCTGAGGCTCTGGGTGGTGAAGTTCTTCTTTTCAGGTATAAATTCGTAGACGCTCTTGAACTTGTTTATGACATTGTTGACAACGTTGAAAATACTGCCTGTCTCGGAATCTATGTCTTCTACCTGGATAATGTAGGTTTCTCCGAGATTTATAGCGTTCACCTTGTTCCTCCAGACAATGAAACCGAGGTCGATCACAGATGCCGATACATTTATGTAATCGTTGATTTCGTATTTGACTCCCAAGTCAATAGCTCCGCCAACGCCACCAAGGCCCAATGGACTCCACTTAATACCGTCCATATCTAAGGCATCGTAATCATCGCTGAGAACTCCCTTCTTGGTTTTGTTTCGGATTCCTCCACCTGCTCCGGTAATGCTGCCGTAAGACTGGACCTTCCAGCTGAGGCCATCAAGCTCGGCAATCATATGGTGGACCTTCATATTGATCTTGTTGTTTCCCAAGATGAACTTTGCCCTGGCTCCCAGGGTCAGCTTGTCAAACTTTACAGCGCCGCCACTGGTAAATTCCAGGAAAGTTCTGGTGTATCCATATACATGTGACAGGTCGTATACAAAGCTATCTCCGCCTCCTTTCATGAAATCGAACAGGCCGAATGGAATCTTTGCGGCAGTGTTGTTGCGCAAACTGATGTCAAAAGTCTGGAAAACATCCCTGTCCCTGACTTTTGTCCAATAGCCGACAGATGCCAGGTTGTAGTTCACATTAACTCCTATCTTATTGTTTTTATGTAGTTTACTCAGGAATTCCTCCCTGCCTACGGATGGGTGCATGAAAGTAGCCAGCTTTCCGTCGTGTGGATAGAAAAATGTAGAAAGACCCACATTGCTGTTGGTTCCAGCATTGACATTGCTGAGCACTCCGCCAATAAAATTCTTCTTGGTGGTGAAGGCCGGATTAAGGCGGTATGAATAGGAGTAGTTATCTATGAAATAGCCACTCTGGAGATCCTGGGCCGGACACTCGGAATAAACGGCGGTCAGGAATGCAAAAGATGCCAATATGATTCTTATAGAGTTTTTCATCGCGATCCGTTTTATTCTTCTTGGTGTTTTTTCTTGATCTTGAAATTGATTCCTTGCGGAAGTTGGATCTTGACATCCTTCAGGCCAAGGCCCAGATGCTTGTCAATGAACATGGATTGCGTTGGCATAGACTTGGCTTTCAGGATAATGTTGAAGCCGTCAAATCCGATTCCGGACATGGTTTGCTCTGGTGTTATGGTGAGGATGCCGTATGCAATTCCGTCTCCATACTCTTCTGATGCCGCCGGAAGATCTACCTTGTCCAGGATGGCGGTCACGTTTGGAATCGGATTGCCAAGCGAGTCTATTACGTGGCTGCTCATTTCAAAGTCAAAAGGGAGAGAGTTGTGGAAGGTTATATAGAACTTGATTACCGGAATGCCGAAGTAACCCAGGTCTATCAGTTCCAGGCCGTGGAGTTCATAATGCCCGAGTTCAAAGTCTTTCAGGACCTTTCCCTGCGGGTCGTAGATGAAGTCGTCGTTTTCGTCTTTCTGGAAATACTCCCTGGCTTCCTGGGTAAGGAGGCTGTTGATTCTTATAGTAGTGAAACTGCCAATAGGGACGGCTACCTGAGACCCGGCATTAATCTTATAATCCATGTTCTTGTCTCTGAGGTCGTAATCCTTGTCAACGGAACACGATGCCACCAGACAGAGCAGTATCGGGACAATTACCGGAAACAAAAATCTTTTCATACAATACTGTTTGTGAAGATTAGTTTATTGTTCCAAAAATAGGGAAAAAAGATTTATTATGGAATTTCACCTATCTTTGTAGGCAAATTAAATACTTAGATTTTTATGAGAAAGTTGAATTTTGCAGTACTCCTTACTGTTTTGGCTTGTATCCTTTCTTTTATCCACAATCTGATACGCTGTGCAGTCTATGATAAATGCAGCGGCGAGCACACCGCAGATCACAGTCAGGATGTTCCAATTGACATTCTGCAGCAGGCGTATATAGAGCGGGATGACCAGATAGATCAAAAAGAGTCCTGAAAAGCCGAAAAAGAGCACGGACCGCAGGCAGACATACCCGTTGATATTTCCGTAATTCCATTTCTCGACGTTGTAGTCCCATAGCCTTGTGTCAAAGAACTCATACAGGACCATGCCCGTGACATATTCCATAATGCCCGAGACCGCTACGCAAAGGCCGAATACCACAAGCGGGCTGGCCTTGAAGGGGTAGACAAGAAAAGTATAGGCGGCGCCGCCAAACACATAGATCGGGATCCACGGTCCGAAAGACGAACCTCTTTTGGTCCAGTATCCCAGATCAACCTTGTAGAACAGCTCCTCATAGATGAAACCAAACACACCGCTGCTCACCATGATCAGGATCAAAAGATCGGCCAGCTGCACTGTGTTCCATCCGGTTTCCTGCTGAATCAGATGCATTAGTCATTCCTCCTTTTCTATAACCCATTATAATAAAAAAAGCGTCAGGATACAGTTTCCTGACGCTATTTTTGTGAATTATTCTGTTGTCCGAGTTGTTCTGTGATGCACAGACGCGCTCTATTTCCGGCCGGTCCTCAGGTCCCGCAGGATCCCGGCCTCTTCCTCTGTCAGCGCTCTCCCCTCGATCAGATCCGGCCTTCGCTCCAGTGTTCTGCGCAGCGACTCCGCAAGACGCCACAACCGGATCTTCTCATGGTTTCCGGACAGCAGGATCTCAGGCACTGCCTCGCCCTCGTAAACGGCAGGCTGTGTGTACTGCGGATACTCCAAAAGGCCGTTCTCGAAAGACTCCTCCGACGTGCTCTCGCTTCGGATC
>CADAOA010000010.1 GCA_902789435.1 uncultured Bacteroidia bacterium
TCATCCTCATCGTCTCCGGCTGCGGCCGAAGGTTCCGGCTCATCCATATCCAGAACCAGCTGGTCGTTGCGGAAACTCCATCCGGCCAGAGGAGTGATGCCCGAATTCCATCCCGTTCCTTCCCAGGAGATAGGAACATATGCATAAAGGGAAGTCCTGAGGGAGAAGCGGTCTTTCTTGTACATTATCCTGTCGTTGAAATGTATGTTCCCTTCAAAGACAGGATACCATCCGCTCCAGGTGAAGGATGCGTGTCCGGAATGAAGCCTCTTGGACACTCCCTGGAATCCGTGCCTGTGCTGATAGGCATATCCGGCCGACGCCCTCAAAGTACCCAGAGTGTTCTGCGAATAGAGATTCACGCCCGGCAGCGCCTCTTCGTAGAACTCTTCAAAATCCCCTTCTGTCACCCCGGAGAACTCCGCATATACCGGAGCCCAGGAATGCAGGCGGAAAAGATGGCCACCCTTGCTGTAATTCTCCTCAGTGAATGATTCCGGAGCAAAATGCTTCACGTTCTTGCCGTATTTCTCGTTGTACTGTCTGGAAAGTTCCCCGGCCAGAGGGTTCTTGAACTCCATGCCTTCAGGAACAGGCAAATCGAGAAGCCTGTCGCAGTGCAGGAAGGCTCCCTTGTCTTTGGAATCCTTGGAAAGGAACAGTTTTCCGGACTCGGCGATGCTGAACGAGCACACATCTTCTGATGTGGATGCCATCGAAATCTCGCCCGTAGAGGCATCCAGCCTGCAGATTACAGGGCAACCGAACATATCCGACAGGAAATACACTCCGCCTTCATGGCACTGAAGGTCCTTTACAAGATGGCTTGTCTGATATACGCCGTATGTCTTGCCGGAAGAAATCTTTCCTATCTCTATCCTGCCCTCGCCTTCAGGCAATTCCTTGAGTGCGGAATACCAGATATCGCTGCCGGAAGAGGTAATGGAATTGATCTGCCCCTCAACCTTGACCCTGAGACCGTCAAAAGGAGCTTTGTCGTCCAGGAAAGCCAGAGACCTGACGGTGCTTGAATGATGGTCCGTTCCGTATTCAACCGCGCAAAGAAGAGGTCGGGATTCATAACTGACCACAAACGGAAGATGGAGCGAATTAGGGTCCGCTGTATATTCTTCCTCAGCGACTCCGGTGTTCAGGTCATAACCGTAAATGGAATAGCTGGAGTGCTGTTTCCATCTCGGGTCATAGTTCGACTCGCAGGTCCAGAGCCTGTTCCCGTAGAAGAAGAACCTTTCGGCCCCTTCGAAATAAGGCCTGATGTATTTCTCTTTCCATCCGGAGGCGTAAGACTGCTCTCCGGCACCCGGTTCCCTGGTAAGGAGAACCATTGCTCCAGGGCTTCCGGTACCGCTGACAACGGCTACCAGAGAGTCCTTTCCCACAACGGTCACGTTGGTGTATTCGGTAAAGTAGCCCCGGGTCTCTCCCGTCCTTTTAATCGGATCGAAGACAAGCCTCTCGGACGTATTGCCCAAAGAATCTTCCAGCTTTTCGAGATATTCCTCCAGGACGTCATTTTCGTTCAGGGTCAGGAAAGCCTGCAGAAGACTGTCCTTGACATACTGGCGGTGAGTCTTGCCGGTAAATTCCTTGAAGGCTGAAGCTACCACGTTGGCGCTCATGAAATGACTGGTCTCGTAATTGAGGATCTTGTGTGCCAAATCCACGTCCCCGCTATGATGACGGGCCATTGCGTTTATCATATAGCCCACGCTGTAATGGTCTGGAGAATATGCCTTTACACTGCCGAAGCGGAAACGGTCCCAGCTGCGGTTCTTGCCGTAGAAGTATTCTGATGCGTCTCCGTCTTCAGGAACTATGCACTTGAGGATTTCGCAAAGGAAGAAACCGCTGCGTCCCCTTCCTCCGCTGCTCATCTGGGTCTCGGCTACCACGGCGTCTCCCTCCAGGAACCATCTGGAAGGATATATGGCAGAAGCCGCTCCTACAACCTGGTCTCCCAGTCCCCAGGAAAGGACTTTGAAAATTCCCCTGTTGAAATGGGCTATCTGCCAGGCGTGCCTTCCCTCGTGCGTCGCCAGGGACACGTCCCAAGGCTCGGTTGAAATCAGGTTCACCGGCGGCTGGGCGAAGAAATCAATCTGGCGCGGGGCCCAGACGGTCACGCCGTTGCTCTCGGCATTGTACGGGTGAAGCACCATCGGAAATCTCTTCGGCAAGCCGTAATTATAATTTACAGAATTGGCGAACATCCCATGGAAAGACTCCATATGTTTAAGATATCCCGCGGCATTCACGGCTTCCCCTTCCGGATAGATGATCTCAAAATTCTTGCTCTTCATCTTTTTCCATTTGACGGAAGTTTTTTCAGAGCCTATATCATAATACTGAGCCAGTGCTGTCGCCGAGCAAAAAAGAAAAAGCATAGCTGCTAAAAACAGAGTCTTTGTTACGTTTTTGTTCATAGGATAATATTTTGCTTCAAATTTAGCGATTTTCATTTTTTTTACTCAACGATTAAGATTAAATTTGTTGTGATGAACATTGCGATGTCTATATTCAAGCTTCTGGGCTCTCTTGCCTTGTTCCTGTTCGGAATGAGCATGATGAGTGAAAACCTGCAGAAAGTTGCGGGAGACAAGCTCAGGGGATTTCTGGCAATGATGACCTCCAACGCCTTCAAGAGGGTGCTCACGGGTCTGACAGTCACCGCATGTATCCAATCTTCTGCGGCAACCACCCTTATGGTGGTAAGTTTCGTCAACGCCGGACTGCTTACCCTGGCCCAGAGTATCGGAGTCATTATGGGCGCCAATATCGGCACCACGGTATCTGCCTGGTTGTTCGCCCTTGTGGGATTCTCCGGAGGAGTGGCCACCGTGGCCGTTCCGCTGATTGCCGTTGGATTTATCATCACGATGGGCAAGAGCAAAAAGCGCAAGAGCCTGGGTATGATGATTATGGGCTTCGCGATAATGTTCCTCGGACTGAGCATGGTGCAGACTTCCGTAGATCCGGCCATCCTGGAGAAGGTCAAGGAACTGATCAACGGATGGAGCAGGTTCGGATTCTGGAGCGTTCTGATCTGCGTGCTCATAGGAACCCTGGTTACCATAATGCTCCAGTCATCAGCCGCCACGATGGCCCTTACGCTGATGATGTGCTCCAACGGACTGAACTTTGAACTGGGCGCCGCCCTGGTGCTCGGAGAAAACATAGGAACCACCCTTACCGCAAACATGGCGGCATCCGTAGCCAACATCTCCGCCAGGAGAGCCGCGGCCGGACACGCTTTCTTCAACCTGTTCGGAGTGCTGTGGGTTCTGATCCTATACCATCCTTTCCTGTGGGTGGTATCCAGGGTGATAATGGCTGTCGGTCTCGACAATCCGCTGGTATCGGGAGCCTCCACGTTCTCCATCCTGTGCTCCATCGCGATGGTCCACACCCTGTTCAACGTCAGCAACACCTGCATCCTGGTAGGCTTCACAAACAAGATAGTCAAGTTCGTGACCAAACTCCTGCCGGGCAAGCCGGAGGACGAGGGATACAGGCTGCAGTACATCCACGGAGGTCCGCTTTCCACCGCCGAACTTTCCCTGGAGCAGGCCAAGAGCGAGATCCTGCATTTCGTGAATATCTGCCGGGAGCAATACACCCTTGCGCGTGAAAGCATATCCACCACCGATCCCGAGAAATTCGATGAACTTTACCATAAACTGGAGCACTATGAGCAGATAACGGACAAGATCGAGTTCGAGATAGCCAAATACCTGAACGAGGTTTCTGAATGGGATCTGTCTGAGGAATCCGCCCGCAGGATCCAGGCTATGTTCAAGGTCATCAGCGAGCTGGAGAGCATCGGAGACAGCGGATTCAACTTCGGCAGGATACTCCAGAGAAGGAATATCCACAACGCCACCTTCGACGAGGATATGGTCACCCGCCTGGGCTTTATGATGGATCTTATCTTCAAGGGATTCGACGTTATGGAGAAGAATCTGGAACTCGGTTACGAGAACATCACGGACATCTCCAACGCCCAGGATGTGGAGCAGGAAATCAACGAATACCGCAACAACCTCAAGGAAGAGCACCTGCTCAACCTGGAGAACAACACCTACAGCTATCTCACCGGTACCTACTACGTAGATATGATCAACGAGTTCGAGCACGTGGGAGACTTTATGATCAACATCTCCGAAGCTATTATCGAGATAAAGTAACTTTTCCTATATTTGCACCGCAAACCAACACTTTTTGATACTTGGAACCTCCCAGTACAATATTAATGCTGCTACTCAGCTCTCCGGATGAAATCCCCCCTTCGGGAGGACTTTTGGAAAACATATTCATCGGACTATTCATTCTGCTGCTGCTTTTCTGCTCTGCGATGATGAGCGGAAGCGAAGCTGCGTTCTTCTCCCTCAGCCCAAAGGAAACCCAAAGCCTGAAAGACGGCGAGGATTCCTCCAGCCGCAGGGTGATCAAGCTTCTGGGCAGGCCTAACCGCCTCCTGGGAACCATTCTCCAGGCTAACAATATCGTCAACATCCTTCTGGTTCTGCTGTTCTCCCTGTTGATAAACAGGCTGTTCGACTTCACGGGCCATCCGGTCCTGGAGTTTGTGGTATGCACCGTGGTGGTAACTTTCATACTGGTGCTCTTCGGCGAGGCGATGCCAAAGATCCTGGGCACCCAGTATCCTGTCAGCTTCTCCAAATTCACCAGCCTTCCGCTTTCCATCCTCAGATATACCACGGTTCCTATCGACAAGGTGATGGACAAGGTTGTGGAGAAAAGACGCCACGGCAAGACCCTCTCCGAGGAAGAGGAAGAAGATGCATACAAGATGCTTAGAGGTGCTGTGGAAATGACAATGACAGAAGACGCCACGCAGAAGAAACTCCTGAAGAAAATCCTTACGCTCCCGACCAAGACCGTCTCCCAGATAATGATGCCGAGAATCGATGTGGAAACCATCAGCATGGAGATGGACAACGACGAGGTCATCCGCGTGGCCAATGAATGCGGATACTCCCGCCTTCCGGTTTACAAGGACAACACCGAGGACATCCGCGGATTCCTTTACATAAAGGATATGCTTCCTTATATAATGAGCCGCAGCAAGAAATTCGACTGGAGAAAGCACATACGCCAGGCCTACTTTGTTCCGGGATCCATGAAGATCAACGACCTTCTGGAAGAACTCCGGCAGAGAAAGCTCCACCTGGCGATCGTAGTTGACGAATATGGCGGAATGGACGGAATCGTCACCATGGAAGACATCCTGGAGGAAATCGTAGGAGAAATCTCCGACGAAAGCGACACTACGGAAGACACCCCGACACAGACCCCTAAAACAGAATAATAAATAAAAACATAGACATATGGGATTATATCTTAGAAAAGATTTGAAGGGAGGCGGCTCGATAGCCGTCTGGGAAATAACCGAAACCGAGAAAGAGCTTCTCGACATCCTTGCCCGGGACGAAGAGGACAGGGAAGAGGAACTCGAGGAGATTTCCCTCTACAAGAGCGAACAGGCAAGGCGGGAAAGGCTTTCCGTCCTGGCTCTGTTGCAGACTCTGTTTGAAGATCCCGTCCACATCGGCCATCACGAAAACGGAGCCCCTTACATCGAGAACGACAGTACCCGGATCAGCATAACCCACACCAACCGCTTCTCCGCCGTAATCATCCATCCTTCAGAGGAGGTGGGCATAGACATCGAGAGCATAAAGCGGGACTTTACCGCTGTTGAGAAAAGGGCCCTCAGCGATGAGGAAAGGGACGACCTTCTGGACAAGGACGAAGACGATCCAGAGAAGATGGAAGAGCGCAACACCCAGCTTGCAATCTACTGGTGCGCCAAGGAAGCCCTCTACAAGCGTATGGGCCGCAACAATGTGGATTTCTCCGAAGACATGGAAGTAGACCGTTTCAACGTCCGCGATGAAGGCGAGATAGAAGTAACCTTCAAATACGGAGAGGTGCAGAACGAAGAGGAAGAATTCGAGATGCAGTACGAAACCTTCGAGGATCACGTCCTGGTATGGATGGTCGGCTAGTTCTCGGTGGCGGCTAAACACCTGACAAACAGCATTATATAAAATATCCCTCCTCTAAAATCAGAGGAGGGATATTTTATATTGAATTGATGCTCAGCGGATTAGCCGCCACCTCATCGCTGAGGAAGAATGCTCGCGGGCATTACATCATGCCGCCCATTCCGCCGCCACCCATAGGAGGCATTGGAGCAGGATTCTCTTCCTTCTTGTCGGCGATCACGCACTCGGTAGTCAGGAACATTCCGGCAACGGAAGCTGCGTTCTGCAGAGCAACTCTTGCAACCTTGGTAGGATCGATTACGCCACCTGCAAGAAGGTTCTCGAACTTGCCTTCGCGGGCGTTGTATCCGTAGTCATCCTTTCCTTCCTTAACCTTCTGGATGATGACGCTGCCTTCCTCGCCTGCGTTCTCGCAGATCATTCTCAGCGGCTCTTCCAGAGCGCGTACGATGATGTTGATACCGGTCTGTTCGTCATCGTTGGCTCCCTTGAGGGTCTTCAGATGCTCGATGGCGCGGATGTAGGCAACTCCACCGCCGGCGATGATACCTTCCTCAACAGCTGCCCTGGTTGCGTTCAAAGCGTCCTCAACCCTGTCCTTCTTCTCCTTGAGCTCAACCTCTGAAGCTGCACCTACATACAGGACTGCAACTCCACCGGCCAGCTTGGCCAGTCTTTCCTTCAGCTTCTCGCGGTCGTAGTCTGAAGTGGTGCTCTCAATCTGCTTCTTAATCTGGGCAACGCGGTCAGCGATCTGCTGCTTGTCACCTGCACCGTTGACAATTGTTGTGTTCTCCTTGTCGATGGTGATCTTCTCAGCCTTACCGAGCATGTCAGGAGTGCAGTTCTCGAGGGTGAAACCTCTTTCCTCGGAAACTACGATTGCACCTGTCAGGGTAGCGATATCCTGAAGCATCTCCTTACGTCTGTCGCCGAAACCAGGAGCCTTTACGGCAGCCACCTTCAGGGTTCCTCTCAGGCGGTTTACAACCAGTGTGGTCAGAGCCTCGCCGTCAACATCCTCAGCTATGATAAGCAGAGCCTTGCCCTCTCTTGCCAGCGGCTCGAGAATAGGAAGAAGGTCCTTCATCGTGGAGATCTTCTTGTCGGTGATCAGAATGGCAGGCTGATCCAGAACGGCCTCCATCTTGTCAGGATTTGTCATGAAGTAAGGGGAAATGTATCCGCGGTCGAACTGCATACCCTCTACAACCTTAACCTCGGTGGTGGTTCCCTTTGCCTCCTCAACGGTGATCACGCCTTCCTTCTTCACCTTGCTCATTGCATCGGCGATGAGCTTTCCAATAACTGCATCGTTGTTTGCGGAGATGGTTCCTACCTGCTCGATCTTGGAGTAGTCTGTTCCAACGCTCTGGCTCTGCTTCTTAAGGTCCTCGACTACAGCCTCGACAGCCTTGTCGATACCTCTCTTCAGATCCATAGGGTTGGCGCCTGCGGTAACGTTCTTCAGACCTACGTTGATGATAGCCTGTGCCAGAACGGTAGCGGTGGTTGTACCGTCACCGGCCTGGTCATTGGTCTTGGAAGCAACTTCCTTGACCAGCTGAGCACCCATATTCTTGAACTGGTCGTCCAGCTCAATTTCCTTTGCTACGGTAACTCCGTCCTTTGTAATCTGAGGAGCGCCGAACTTCTTCTCGATAACCACGTTACGGCCCTTAGGACCAAGTGTCACCTTCACGGCATTTGCCAGCTCGTCTGCACCTTCCTTCATCAGTGCGCGGGCATCCATATTGAATTTAATCTCTTTTGCCATATCTGTTGATTTTTAAATTATCCGATAACTGCGAGAACATCGCTCTGGCGCATAATCATATAGGTCTTTCCGTCAGGAGCGTTAACCTCTGTGCCTGCATATTTTCCGTAGAGGACAACGTCGCCGACCTTAAGCTCCATAGGCTCGTCCTTCTTGCCAGGACCTGCGGCGATAACTGTTCCTTCCTGTGGTTTTTCCTTGGCGTTGTCAGGGATGATGATTCCGCTGGCAGTCTTTTTCTCAGCCTCTTTAGGCTCTATCAGAACTCTGTCTGCTAATGGTTTGATATTCATAATCGTATGTTTAAATTTTAAAAACTCATCAAAATCCGCTCAACCCGATTCTTTTCACCGATTCCGGCTCCAGGATCCCGGTTTTGCGGGCAGATGGATAAACGGCAAAGTATGTGCCACCTCACAGACCGGCTGAATTTCTGCCATTTTGTCCGTTTGTCAATACCTGTTTTGACCGGACGGCATGCCGGTGACAGGATTTATGTAACTTGCAGTATCATTTTAGGAAAGGCTATGGATGTTGAACAGCTGAAGATAGATGTGGATTTCATGATCCAGGCCCTGAAGGAAGCCCAGGCCGCTGCCGAGGAAGGAGAAGTTCCCGTCGGCTGCGTGATTGTGGCCAACGAC
Source organism: uncultured Bacteroidia bacterium (assembly GCA_902789435.1). Taxonomy (GTDB): domain Bacteria; phylum Bacteroidota; class Bacteroidia; order Bacteroidales; family UBA932; genus Egerieousia. The sequence continues at coordinate 8,472 of CADAOA010000010.1, forward strand.
GTAAAGGTGAAGGGAAAGAAGGTAACGTCAACAGGAAGGATTATAGCCAGGGCGCACAACCTGACGGAAACTCTGAGGGACCCTACGGCCCACGCGGAAATGCAGGCCATCACCAGCGCCTCGTCCTACATGGGCGGAAAGTACCTGGACAAATGCACCCTGTACGTGACGGTGGAACCTTGCCCTATGTGCGCCGCCGCCCTCAACTGGTCCCAGATCGGACGGGTGGTCTATGGATGTGCCGACCCCAAGAGGGGAGCGTCTATGTTTTCGCCTACTCTGTATCACCCGAAGACCAGGGTTGACGGCGGAGTCCTGGACAAGGAGTGCTCAAAGATCATGACGGACTTCTTCTCCCGCAAGCGCAAACGCTAATGCCGTTTCTTGTACGGTTTGCGGAGTTTTATTACTTTTGCAGCCCGCATTGAGATATGGTGTAATGGTAGCACAACAGATTTTGGTTCTGTTTGTCCAGGTTCGAATCCTGGTATCTCAACAAATCTGAAAAGTTTTTATGAAGCGTCTTGTCATCTTAGCCCTTGCTCTGTTTTTCGTGACAGTTGAGGGTCTTTTTGTTTTAAGTGGCTGCAATAGCGGTAACCGTAAGGATCTTCCATATCAGACAAATATCTTCCCGCAGGTAAAGGTTCCGCTCTCAATTTCATCCGACAAGCGTATGACCGCGGAGTTTACCGCACGCCATTACTGGGACGAGTTCCTCAGCGAAGACCGTCTGCTCAGACTCAAGCCGGATACCTCAACCATTCTTGGAATCAGCCCGCAGATATTTGAAGAGTCTTTTTCCGGATATGTTTCCTTGATAGAGAACGTGGATGACACCATCGCAAAGAACAGTATGACACGCCTGGTGGACAGAGCGGTAAAGATGGCAGAAGACGGCTACCCGATGTTCTTCAGCCATATCATGCAGAACGGAGAGAAATATCTCTTTGACGCCCACTCCCCGATGCTTGACGATGAACTCTATCTTCCTATACTCGACGGTATTGAAAGATGCAAGGTGATTCCCGAAAACGTAAAGCAATCTTTCAGATACCAGCAGGATATATGCGGAAAGAACCGCGTCGGAACCACTGCCGCAGACTTCCGCTACACCTCCCAGAGGGGCACTTCCAACATGCACTCCATCAAGGCGGAATATCTTCTGATATTCTTCAACGATCCTGACTGCCCGAATTGCCGTCAGGCACTGGAGGTCATGAAGAAGTCAGACGTCATTCTCAATATGGTGGGAATGGGAGTGATGAAGGTGCTGGCCGTTTCTCCTGGCGGAAAGTCAGAGCTTTGGTCAGAACGCCGGGCAGACTTCCCGATGGACTGGATCTATGCCTATGACCCGGTGGGAGAGCTCAACCAGGGAACCATCTACACACTTCGCACATCCCCAAGCATCTACCTCCTGGACGAGAACAAGAACGTCATCATCAAAGACGCCTCACTGCCTCACTGCCTCAGGGTCCTCACTTCCATCAGCGAACACTACGTCACCATCAAGTAACAAGCCCGGAAGTCGAGGCAATGCCTCTTTCAAAAAAATTCCCTAACTTTAACCTGATTTTAAAAACTGGGTTATGAAAAAGTGTTTTTTATTCTCAACGATGATTTCTTGTATGATTTTGATGGCCGGGGCTGCATTTGGGCAGGGTGATGGAAAGAAGATGGTGGCCAACGACAGGCAGGGAGTAGATGTGACTGGGGAGAATTGCTTTGCGATTATCGCGGGCAAAGGCACAACCGTTGACGGGAGCGTTCTGTTCGGCCACAACGAGGATGATTCCGGAGAGCAGATGCTCAACGTTTACATCGTACCGGCAGGAAGTCAGCCGGCTATGACAGATGGTGGGTTGAAGATTCCGGCCTCTATCGCCAACGGATATACAGACAAACACGGAAACAAAAAGTATAAAGTCAACGGGAAGTTCATCTGGTGCGAGTTTCCGGGAATGAGCGTGGCCGATGCCGCTATGAACCAATGGGGAGTGGCCATCGCTTCGGACGGCTGCAACTCCAGGGAAGACAGGGAGGATGTTACTGACGGAGGCATTCTCTACGACGTGAGGATGAACGTAGCCAAGTACGCCCGCAGCGCAAGAGATGCCGTAAAGATCATCGGTGAAGCGGTAGAGCAGTACGGATACAAGGGAAGCGGAAGGACGTATTCTGTCGCCGATCCTAACGAAGGGTGGATAGTGGCCGTGGTCAAGGGTCGTCACTGGGTAGCCCAGAGGGTTCCGGACGACAAGGTTATGGCGATCCCGAATTACTACACCATCACTAATGTGAATCTTGAGGACACCGAGAATTTTATGGGAAGCCCGGACATCATAGACTACGCCATCAGCCGCGGCTGGTATGACCCGCATTCCCGCCAGGAGTTCAACTTCCGCCTGGCATACGCCGATCCGGCAACCATCAACCGTCCGGGAAACACCAATCGCCACAAGGCGGTAATCGATTACATTACGGACAAATCCTATGAATACGATCCGTATTCCGTTCAGCCGATGTTCACTCCGGCAAAGAAGCTCGGCGTGTCCGACATCATAGCCATGCTCTCCATCCATAACGAGAGGGAAAAGGAAAAGATTGTCGAGGGAGCACCTCAGGTGCCGGCAAGAGGACATGTCGATCCTAGCCACGTTCCTGGAGTGTGCACAAACGTCACCATCGTTTCAACCATCTTCCAGCTCCGCAGCTGGATGCCTGCAGAAACCGGTTGCGTTATGTGGATGTGCCCTGGAAGACCTTGCGCCGAAGTCTTTGTTCCATGGACCCTGGGCATGACAAAATCCCCTGCCGGATGGGCCCGATTCGACGACTGGCAGGAGGCCGAGCAGCATCACTTCACCGATGTCAAGGACAAGGAGAAAAACTATCCCGAGCATCCTTACTGGTTCTTTACTCATCGATGGAATCAGCTTAATTCCAACTATATGTACTGGATCCACGGTGTGCAGGACAACAAATGGCAGACTCAGTACGACATCTTCAAGAATTTCCAGGAAATGGAGAAGGAACTCCCTGCAAACCTGAAGAAATCCAAGAACCGCAAGCTGGCAGAGCAGATGCTCAACGACTTTACGGCAGATGTCTACAAAAGGATTCTTTCCCAGAAATCCATCAAGCCGGAAAGAAACTAAGCTGCAGCAATGAAGCAACTTACACTGTACCCGGGGGCCAAGATCAACATCGGCCTGTATGTCTTCGAGAAGAGGGAAGACGGCTTCCACGAGCTGGAAAGCATCTTCTATCCGGTCGGTCCGGACAACAGCAACCTCGAGCCCGACAAGTTGACTGTTTCCGTGTGCGAGAACCAGAACGAAGAGACACTTTTCTACACGGAAAACTACTCCGAGAAAGTCCGTATGATCGAGTGCGGGCTGGATTATCCCGGAACGCCTCAGGACAATATCTGCGTCAAGGCATATGAGCTGCTGGATGCTGACTATCAGCTTCCTCCGGCGGTGATAGTCCTCGAGAAGCACATCCCTGTCGGAGCCGGCCTGGGCGGCGGAAGCAGCGACGGAGTCTGCACCCTCAAGGCCCTGAACGAACTCTGCGGCCTGAACCTCACCACAGAGCAGCTTACATCATATGCCGAGAAGCTCGGCAGCGACTGCCCGTTCTTCGTCCAGAACGAGCCCCGGCTCGTCACCGGCCGCGGCGAAATCCTCACCCCGCTGGAGGAGCCTGCATGTACCGCTTTAAAGAACATCTCTGAAAACTACCGCGTAGGTATCACCTTCTCCCCGGACTGCTTCGTTTCCACCAAGAAAGCCTACTCCATAGTCCCAAAGAGGAAGAAGAACGGCCTCGGCGATGAGAATGATGAACGTCCGTACATCCCTGTTACTGAAGCCATAACAATGCCCGTGGAGAAGTGGCAGGGAATAATCGTCAACGACTTCGAAGCACCGGTCTTCAAGGAATTCCCCCAGCTCGAGAAAGTGAAAGCCTCCCTCAAAGAAACGGGAGCTGTCTATGTATCAATGACAGGCAGCGGCTCCGCGATCTATGGCCTGTTCCCTATCAAAGAGGTTTGAGAGTAACTCGGAGTTATAAGTGACGGAAATAATCCATTTTCTGATGCAGAATGCGAATAATCCTAACTTTCCCGTTATCAAGTATCTTATAGAAAATTATATGCTTCCCCGCACGGACGCCTCTATAGCCTAAGCGGACATACTCATACGATTGGCCACAATGATAAGGGTCTAAAGTTATCTTGTCAAGTTCGCCAAACAGTAATCGCATATAACGGTCAGCCTGATTCTCTGACCATGTTTCAACTGTATAGTTCCAGATATTGCTCAGGTCTGCTTGGGCTTTTTCAGATATAATATACTCAGCCATTCTTCTTCCTGCGCCCCTCTTTCAAACCCCTCAAGAATGATTCCGGATCAAAATCCTCAACGTCTTTGCTTAACTCTCCTTCCGCAAGTGCCGCTCTCAAAGCCTCAAGTTTAGCCTCATCTTCTTCAAGACGACGAAGAGCTGCACGGACTACCTCACTGACGTTATTATAACGCCCTGTTTCTATTCTGGTTTTTATGAAATCCTCATAGTGCTGTCCTAAAGCAACGGTCACTGTTCTTCCCATATCGGTTATTCTTTACAGCACAAATGTAAGAATATTTCTTACAAATACGAATATTTTGTTCTCGCTGTCGACATCCTTATCGTGCTTCTGGGGGCGGAGATGGGCGGGGCGAAGGGGTTAGTCCCAGCAGTCTACGTCTACATCGGGGAGCTGGGAGCGGTGGAAGGCGGGGTCTTTGCCCTGCTTTTTCTGCTTGCGGTAGTCTTTGAGAAGGCGGAAGGCGTATTTGCCGAGCTGGATTATCGCAAAGATGTTCACCAGAGTCAGAAGGCCCATGCAGATGTCGCCTACCGTCCAGACGTTTTCAAGGGAGGCGCATACTCCAACGAATACCACCAGGCCGCCGGACAGGGCCCTGAACGTCCACAGTATCCAGCGGTGACGGTCTTTGGTGAGGAACCTTATGTTGGCTTCTCCGTAGTAGTAGTTTCCTATTATGCTGGAGAAGGCGAAAAGGAATATGGCCGCTGCGATAAAGAACGTTCCGAACTTTCCGATTTCATTTTCCAGGGCTGCCTGGGTAAGGGCGATTCCGCTCAAGTCCCCGGAGGTGTGGGTTCCGCTGAAAAGTATGATGAAGGCGGTGCAGCTGCAGACCACAAGGGTGTCCACAAAGACCCCAAAGGCCTGCATAAGTCCCTGTTTTACAGGATGTGAGACGTCTGCTGTGGCAGCTACGTTAGGGGCGGATCCCTCTCCGGCTTCGTTGGAGAAAAGGCCGCGTTTGATTCCGATCATCATAGTGGCTCCCAGTCCGCCGCCGGCTACCTGGCCAATTCCGAAAGCGTTTTCAAAGATGAGCGAGAACACGGACGGGATAAGGTCTATGTGGCGTATCAGGACGAACAGAGCCAGGGCGAGGTAAGCCAGAGCCATTACCGGAACCAGCACTCCGCTTACCTTGGCGATTCTCTTGATGCCTCCGAAGACAACGCTGAAAGACAGGGCCGCCAGAATAGCCCCTACCAGAACCTTAGCGGCTGGAACCGAGATGCCCAGCACGCTGATCTGATAAGGCAGGACCTCATCCAGGTTGAAGGCAACCACCATTGCATCTCCGATGGTGTTGCTCTGTATGGAGTTGTAGCTCAGACCGAAGGTGACCGTCAGCAGTACCGCGAACAATGCGGCCAGGAACGGATTCTTCAGTCCCCGGCGGATATAGTATGCCGGTCCGCCGATGTAACCTCCTTCGGACCGCTGCTTGAAAAGCTGGGCGAGTGTCGCCTCGATAAAGGCTGTCGCCGATCCCAGTATCGCGATTACCCACATCCAGAAAACGGCTCCCGGACCGCCCACGGCTATGGCTATGGCTACACCGGCAAGATTACCGGTTCCAACGCTGGAGGCCAGCGATACGGCAAAGGCCTGGAAGGACGATATCTTCCTCTTGTTGCCGGCTACGGCGCGGGCCCTGTCTATATCGCGATATCCGCTTTTGCGGCTGCCGCCCAGAAGTCGGAACATCTCCCCGACCATCCGGAACTGCACGCCGTGGGTACGGATAGTAAACCATACGGCGCAACCAAGCAGTACCGCAACAAGGATATACGTCCAAAGGAAATCGTTGAAACTCGCCATCTGTTATTTGGTGGAAGCCTCGAACTCGGCGATGGCTTTCTTCTTGCTCTCCTTTGAGGAGGCGACATCGTCTATGAGCCACTGTCCATCGCGGAGAATAAGGCTGAGGGTGCGGAATTCGGTGCCTTCCATACCGTCTGCTACGTCCTTGCAGTCAAGGGCGGCCTCTGCCTTAATGTGGGTAGGGTCCTGGATCTTGAATTCAGCCAAGTCTGTCAGGCTGATTGACCTCAATTCCTGAACACTGCCCAGTTCCCAGAGAGCGTCCCCGTCGGAAAAATCATTAAGTCTCTGGCAGGTTTCATAGTAATCCGGAGTGAAAATGTCCTTGGACCAGAACTTTTCGCCAGACATGTCCATAAACCTTCCGTTGATATAGTCAAACAGGGCAAGCGTGTCCATGACCTTTACTTCCGGCTGAGTTGCGGTTTGTTCTGTGCCGGCAGCATTTTCGTTGGAGTCTGCAGGCTGGTTCTGGGCTGAGTTCTTGCATCCGAATGCAAATGCAGCCACGATCATCAAGGCAAAAATCTGTTTCATAATATTATTGTTTCTTGTTTGTTCTTATGCTTCTTGCTGGAATATAGGCCATTATCAGCCCGATTACGGCAACGCTCAAAAGTGTCAGGACCACGTCTGAAAACTTCACGACTACCGGATAGTAGCTGACAACAAAGTTGCCCGGCAGTCCCACGATGTGGAATCTGTGCTGCAGCCAGCAGAGCAGCAGTCCAAGCGCCACTCCCGCTACCGCCCCCACCATGCATATCAGCCAGCCGTGGAGCACAAAGCTCTTCCTGACGGATCCGTTTGTCATTCCCAGGGCTTTGTAGGTTTCGATGTCTTCCTTCTTTTCTATAATCAGCATGGAAAGGCTGGCCAGTATGTTCACCGATATGATTATCACCACAAACAGCAAAATCATATAGATGGCGAACTTTTCCGCCCGCATCATCTTGTAGATGGTTTCGTTCTGCTGGTAGCGGTCCTTGACGGTGTAGTCGTCGCCGAGGCTCTTCCTGAGCTCGTTAATGACGGATTTCTTCACAGACCTGGCGGAAGAGGATTTCTCCCCGTCTATGAATATCTCGATCCTGGAGCATTCTTTCTCTCCGTACTCCATCAGGGAGCGGGCGATGTCCTGTGGAATGAAGATGGTTCCCCTGTCGTCGGCGGAAGACATCGAGATTATGCCTGCCGGACGGATTTCTTCTGAAAGCAGGCTGCTCTGTGGCATCATCAGCGATATGTCTTCTGTCCTGGACGGAAGGTATATCTCCAGCGGAGTCGAGAACTGCGGACGGAGCATCAGCGAAGCGGCTAGGCTTTCTTCCACCACGGCCCGCGGAACATCGCCGAACGAAACGGCAAGCTCTCCGTCCACAAGGTTGTCCTCAAACCTCTTGAGGCTGAAGTACGATGTGTCCACGCCTTTGATCTTGGCAATCGACTGCACGGCGTCGTACTGCACGTAAACGGTCTCTTCCAGCACATAGAAAGACTGCACGTGTTCCCCAGCCGCACTCAAACCGGACAGGCCGGTGACTATCCGGTTGTCCTTGGACACGTCTATCGTCTTGCCTTTGGCGGGCTCGATTACGTAATCCGGTATGTAGCTATTGTATGCAGACTCGACGATCTTGTCGAATCCGTTATAGACGGAGAGTATGACTATCAGGGCCATGCATCCGATTCCTATAGCCGCGGCGCTTACCGCCGAAATGATGTTTATCACATTGCGGTGAGCCTTTGAGAAAAGGTATCGCCTGGCTATGAAGGACGGAAGATGCATGTTATTCTTCAGAAGAAGGCTTTACCGGATCGCGGGCCAAAACATCATCTATGTGCTGGGCATAGTCCAGCGTGGTGTCTTCAAAGAAGGCCAGCTCCGGCACGATCCTAAGCTGCTTTGCCACCACCCTTCCAAGGTCTCCGCGAATGGCTTTAGCCTTGTCCTGGAGGGTCTGCATCACATCGGCCCGTTTCTCGGACGGGAAGCAGCTTATGAATACCTTTGCGTAAGAGAGGTCTGGGCTCATCCTCACCTCGCTGACCGTTACCAGCGCTCCGCCGAAAAACGCCATTCCCTTGGAGCGTATTATCTCGGCCAGATGCCTCTGCACCTCGCGCTGCACTTTCTGCACTCGTTTGCTGACCTCTTCCATAAACTATTCGAATTTAAGGATGTAGTAATTCTTCTTGCCTTTCTGGACCAGCACATACTTGCCGTTTACCAGATGGTTCTCACAGAGGGTTCCGTTGATGTCTGTGAACTTCTCCTTGTCTATGCTCAGGCCGTTTGCCTGGATCATCTTCCTGGCCTCTCCCTTGGACGGGAACACCTGGGTGTCCACTGCCAGAAGGTCCAGGATCGGAGCCGAGAGCTTGTCTTTCGGCAGGGCGAACTGAGGCACTCCGTCAAACACTGCCAGGAAGGTTCTCTCGTCCAGGTTCTGCAGAGCTTCCCTGGTTGCCTTGCCGAAGAGGATGTTGGAGGCGTCCACGGCTTTGTTGTACTCTGCCTCTCCGTGTACCATTGTGGTGACTTCCTTTGCCAGGATCTTCTGCAACACCCTTCTTCCCGGATCTTCTCTCTGCTCGGCGATGGCGGCGTCTATCACGTCCTTCGGCAGCATCGTGAATATCTTGACATATCTCTCTGCATCTTCATCGCTGACATTCAGCCAGAACTGGTAGAATGCGTAAGGGCTTGTGAGTTCTGCGCTCAGCCATACGTTTCCCTTCTCGGTCTTTCCGAACTTGGTTCCGTCCGCCTTCTTTATCAGCGGGCAGGTCATCGCAAAGGCTTCCTTTCCGAGGATCCTGCGGATAAGCTCGCTTCCCGTGGTGATGTTTCCCCACTGGTCGCTTCCGCCAAGCTGCAGCACGCATCCCTTGTGCTCGTACAGCCACAGGAAGTCATATCCCTGCAGCAGCTGGTAGCTGAACTCGGTGAATGACATTCCTTCCCTGGACTCCGTGCTCAGTCTTTTCTTCACGGAATCCTTTGCCATCATATAGTTTACGGTGATATGCTTTCCGATATCGCGGATGAAGTTGATGAACGTATAGTCTTTCATCCAGTCGTAGTTGTTCACCAGTTCCGCCTTGTTCGGCGCATCGCTGTCAAAATCCAGGAACCTTCCCAGCTGTGCCTTGATGCACTCCACGTTATGCCTCAGCGTCTCCTCGTCCAGCAGGTTTCTCTCTGCAGATTTCATAGACGGGTCCCCGATCATTCCGGTCGCTCCTCCAACCAGTGCTATCGGCTTATGGCCGCACTGCTGAAAGTGCTTGAGTATCATTACGCTAACCAGGTGACCTATATGCAGGCTGTCTGCCGTCGGGTCTATTCCCACATAAGCGGCCTGAGGGCCTTCCATCAGTTTTTCTTCTGTCCCGGGCATAATGTCCTGGATCATTCCTCTCCATTTGAGTTCTTCTACAAAATTCTTCATATCAAAGATTCAGATATATTCACGTAAAACTATAATCGTACAAAATTAGGAAAAATCGCCGACATACTCCTGATTACAGGATTTCATTATCTTTGAACACCACAACAGATATCCTTGAACATCACAAGATACTCCAGATTATGAAAAAACTCGTCCTTTGCCTTGCCGCGGCCATTGCTTTCTGCGCCTGCGATTCCGGAGAAACCGTCATCACCGGCAACATTTCCGATCCTGTCGATATAGTTTACCTTGTCAACATAAAAGGAGACACAATAGACGCCTCCCAGGTCACCGGCGGGGCTTTCTCCCTGACCTGCCCTTTCAACCCTTACACCGGCGTTTCCATCCTGAGGGGTGAAGGCTACGACCCTATCTGCCTGATTCCTGACTCCTGGAAAATCACCGTCTCCGTAAAAGACGACAACATTTCAACCGAGGGCAGCCCTCTCTCCTATGAGCTCCAGAATCTCCAGCAGTGGGCTTTAAGCACCTTCATGGATTCTTACGGCGACAGCACCGCCCTCAAGGCCATCGCCGATCATTGCCGCAGTGTCTATCTCGAGCATAAAGAAGACGCTCTCGGCCTCCAGGCCCTGAGCCTTATGACTCCTGCCATATCCCCAGAGGATTTCCTCTCCCTCTACAGCGAGGGTGGTTCCATCATCAAATCTGACCCTCACCTGACCGGCCAGTACGAGCATCTGGTCAGCACTGCCGACACATTGGCTTCTTCCGTCATCTGTCTTTTTGAGGACGGCACCTTCCGGACCTCAACCGGCTCATTCTCTGATTTTGTCGGCAACGGCAGCTACACTCTCATTGATTTCTGGGCTTCCTGGTGCGGTCCTTGCCGCAAGGAGACTCCTAATGTCGTTGCTGCCTACAACAAGTACCGCAGCAAAGGCCTCATTGTCCTTGGCATTCCTGTCAACGATGACCTCAACGACACCAAGGCTGCCATGAAAGAGCTCCACATCCACTATCCTCAGCTCCTTGACCCTGCCCAGATCTTTGCTGAAAGATTCGACATCAACGGTATCCCTACCATCATCCTCTTCGACCCCCAGGGCAACATCATCGCCAACGACATCCGTGGCCCTGAGATTGAAGATGCGTTAAGTAAGATTAAGTTTTAGCTCAGCGATTTCTTCTTCTATTTCCTGGCCCTGGTTATTTCCACCTGAAGGCCAAGGGCATTTATTATCCGGTAGAATGTCCCTACGCTTGGTGTCATTACTCCATTCTCTATCTTGGAAATATAGCTTTTGGAACTCCCTATTCTGGAGGCCAGTTCATTTTGAGTCACTTTTACTCCCACACGAGCATCCTTAAGGACCTGCCCTGAATAGAACGCATAAGCCTGTTCTTCTGCCTTGATTCTTTCCTCACTGCCAGGACCCCCAAACTCAGCATCCAACACACTATCATAATCTCTTATCTTGTTGTCATTTACATGTTTTCTCATAATATGCTTTCTTTATTTGCTTCGCTTTTTCTATTTCCTCCTTCGGTGTCTTTTGAGTCTTCTTCTTAAATCCGTTAAACAATATCACAAGATTGTCTTTATCGAATATGAAGAATGTTCTAAAGATATTTCCCTCATATTCAGTCCTAAGCTCATAGATACCATTTTCAATGTGTTTTACAAACTTAGCAGGTATCCTATTTTGTGTTTTCAGCAGCAATAGTCCATACTTAATCTTCTGTTGTTGTTCAAGAGTCAGAGTATCCATAAACGCTTCAAAGTATCCACCATATGTTAGAATACGTCTGGTCTGTTGCAAAGATAATAAAGGTTGCATTATTCTGCAACCTTTAGCCGCTTTTTCCTTTGCTGTTTTCTCTCCCATCTCTTTCCTCTCTTTCTTCCCCTTCTTCATCATTCAAAGATTTATTGTTCGCTCCGCAAAGAAAGCACCTCCAGAAGAAAAGCGGATGCCAAGCGGTAAATTTGACTCTGTCCGCCCCAAATAATTTACGCTGACGAAATGGAACAATGGCATCCCTGCCATCATCCTCTTCGACCCAATGGCAACATCATCGCCAACGACATCCGTGGCCCTGAGATTGAAGATGCTTTAAGCAAGATTAAGTTTTAGCTCATTTAGAGGCTCTTCCTACCAAGTATAAACTCAGGACAAACAACCCGCAACAACATAAGATAGAGACAATTCCTGCTATACCTATCAGCCTCCCATTATTATCCGAGGGATCTAAAGATAAAACCACTCCGGCTATCATAGCGCCAAGACTCACAAAAAAGAAGAATACAGAGAGTAATAAAAGAAGACAATAAAAATCATATAAAAAAGACTTCGCTGCCCCCACTTTCACGACGGGAGCACTTATCTTTTTCTCAGGAGTGTCAAACACTCTTTCTATCTCCTTTCTCAGCGATTCTTTTTCCTTGTTTTTTCTTGCGGATTCTCTAGTTGCACGATTAAAAACAACTATTGACAAGATCATAAGGAAGACTCCCACAAACAATTTGATATAATTGTCATGAAATCCTTCTCTTAAACCCTTTTCAACACCTAAAATGGTTAAAGTTGAACCGACAACAAGAGAAATAATTGCAACGCAATTTCTTTCCTTCCTCCTACGATAGGCCTCCTCGATGATTTCCTTATTGTCCGGCATAAAAAAATCGCTTATTTCTTCTCGTCTAAGTAGTAAAATATTACTCTTATTTATAGCGATAGACATCCGCTACCATCCTGTAAATAGTTGAATGCCTGTCTGGTGTATTCAACACCACAATACCTACAACATCTCCTCCCATCTTCATCGCTTCAGACCTCAACCTTGACATACAGGCATCATATGTACCCCTTCTGTCTGCAGTAAACCCTGTATCATCTATCGTAACCGACCCTATTCTCTCTATATTCTCTGGCAACGCCTGATTGACATTGTATATCTCTACTGATGTTGTTGGCGGGAGTTTTACATCAGCCACAGCTCTTACACTCAATCCGCAACCATTTAAGACAAAGAGCAAAACAATGCTAACAAACAACAAAACAACTCTTTTCATAATAATCGGTCTATTTCTTACCAAAGTTAGTGTATTTTGCCTTAAATAACCTTTGTCTGCCCCCAGATAAATAGCAAAATCAGCACAAAATCCAGGATTGTAAAAAAACAATAAAACAAAGTTGTAGAAATGGACCAAAATAAAGACAAATAAATTTGTTAAATTTGGATGTTCTCCAGCAAGGGACATTTCCAAAAAAACGCACATATAATCTTAAGATTCGCAAAACTTATAACCAAACGGCTGAATTATGAAGAAGATCTTTTTTATCGCGACGGTCTTGTTAACAATGATGCTTAGTGCAAGTGATTATGCATTTGCACAGACAAAGCATATTCAATTTAAGGGAATCCCTGTGGATGGAACTCTTACTTCCTTTGTTGAAAAGCTTAAGACCCAAGGGTATAAATTAGAGAGGATAGAGAATGAAATTGCCTTTCTTTTCGGCAAATTTGCTGGTTATTCTAATTGTTTAATTGGAGTAGTTTCTTCAAAAGGAACTGTATGGAAGGTTCTTGTTGCATTTGAAGATGTCGACTCGTGGGAGGTTATTACTAAACAATATCAAGAGTTTAAAGATTCTTTCCAGCTAAAATACAATTCCAAACCTGAGTCTATAGAATCTTTGGAAGACCTTTATTCTGAGGGTGGTATGATTTATCTAGGGTTTAAAGAAGAAAAGAATGTATGGGGTAGTCTTTTTAATGTTCCTGGGGGATGTGTGATTTTGGAAATTATGCCTGGAGTTTCTTATGGCAAACTTGGTTTGAGAATTACTTATCAAGATGAAATAAATACTGAGATTCGCAAATCTGCCACGATTGATGATATTTAACAGTGCATTTTTACAATTCTGAGATTGAATTTTAAAATCCAGGATAGTACAATCAATTCTTCAAATTGGTAATTTTGGGTGATTCAGCAAGTGAATATGAGTTAATATGGATAATACACTTATAGACAATTCGGCCGATTATAAAATGGTCGATTATCTAAAAGAAATGCTAAATAACGAAGGTTATACTGAACTTCGCATTGCTACAGGTTATTGGGATCTTCCAGGTACTAGACTAATTTATAAGGAACTGGATTCTTTTTTTGCTCGTGGGGGCAAATTAGAACTGTTGATTGGTCAGGAGCCTCAGCTTCGATCCTATCAGATACGTTCTGACCTTTCTCAGGAAGAAAAGTTTCCAGATTTCTATATACAGCGCGACATTAATGTTCTCACACCAGACTTTCAAGATGTAGTTCGTACTATTCTGAAATATACAAAGATTAAGGACGAAGAAAACTCTCAGTTTAAGATACGTGTGTATGGTCAAGATTCTCAAGATAAGCAGTTCTTACATGCTAAATGCTATATTTTTACTGGACCTAGCATTGGTCATGGCATTGTAGGAAGTTCGAATTTCACAGAGAGGGGTTTGGAAGATAACGCCGAATTGAATTATCTAGAAACAAACTCTTTTTCAGTAGTTGCTACTCCAAGCCCATACTCATCAAGCAAGTCTCACTTGACCTGGTTTAATGAAATGTGGGGGAAAAGTGTTCCTTGGACCGGGAAATTTATTATGGAGATTCTAGAGCCTTCTCCTATAGGAAAAAAGGTTAAAGAGCAAATACGTCAAGAATCAGCCCAAATCAGTCCGCTTTCTCCATACGAAGTCTATATCAAATATCTGCAAAATCAACTTGGTGATCTGGCAGATCCTAAAGCTAGCACTCTTCTCAAATCCTTCCTTCCTGAGAATTACACTGTTCTCGCTTACCAAATGGATGCTGTTCAGCAATGCTTTTTCATTATGAAAAGGTATAGGGGTTTTATACTAGCCGATGTTGTAGGACTGGGGAAGACTGTGGTAGGAATGCTCATAATCAAGAAGTTTCTTGCCGAAGCCTCTTTGATGAACCGTGAGCGTAAAGTTTTGATAGTAACCCCTCCTGCTATTAAGAAGAATTGGGTGGATACTATTAAAGATTTTGACAAACAATCTCCTGATAAAGCCAATGATTGTATTCACTTTATTACTACCGGAAGCATTGGCAAACTTGTTGATGATGCTGAATTAATTGTTTCTGAGGAAGATGGAGATGCCTTCGATGGCAATCTTGAATATGATAACTATGGTCTCATACTCATTGACGAGAGTCACAACTTCAGAAATAGTGATACTCAGAAGTACAGAGACTTGGACACTCTTATTGGAGATATTGAGTCTAGAACTGGTTATGCTCCTTACATTGGTCTCCTTTCGGCAACTCCTCAAAACAACTCACCAGAGGACATAAAGAATCAGATCTATTTATTCCAGCGCGAGCCGAACCATAGTGAACTTCCAGATATCGAGGGAGGCAAACTTGATTCTTTTATGGCAGCAATGCACAGACTTTTTGATGAGGCTCGTAAGGATGATTCTCCTGAAGGGAAAGAAAAGCGTCAGTTTGTGGCAAAGGAAATACGTGAAAAAGTTCTTGATCATTTAGTCGTCAGACGAACTAGAACCGATATCAAGAAGCATTATGAAGCGGACAGCAAAAATCTCCGTTTCCCAAAGGTCGGTGAGCCTCAAAAATTGGAGTATCATCTTGACCCTATTCTTTGCAAATTATTTTCAGATACAATTTCTGCGATTGTACAGGATGATTCTGTCATTCTTGATCCAGAAAAGCACATAGGTTTTTATCGTTACGGTGCAATAGCTTTCTTCAAATCCTCTGAGCATAAAAAATTGTACGAATTCAAGGCATTGACAGTAGACCGTGTTACAAAGCAACTTTCCAATATTATGCGCATTATGTTGGTTAAACGTTTGGAAAGTAGTTTCTCTGCATTTAAAAAGTCACTGCACAATCTCCAGCAATATACTAAGAACATGATTGATATGATTGCTGCTGATATGGTGTATGTATGTCCAGATATTGACGTCAACAATGTAATTGAAAAGGCTGGTAGTCTTAAAAAGGCCGTTCCTATACTTGACGAAAAGATAGCAAAGAAAGGTGGTAATAATCTAAAATTCAAGAAAGAAGATTTCAATGATGACTATCTGGATTTATTGGAACAAGATAAGGCCATTATAGACGAACTCTGTACTCGTTGGGATCAAAACGATTATGATCCTAAGATGGATTCGTTTAAGTTGAATCTTCTTACCAGGCTTTTCGATAAAACAATCAACAACCCACACGGTTATGACAAACCTCGCTTGGTCATATTTACCGAGGCTATTGATACATTGGAGAGTCTTGCTCGATATATAAATACTACTGGGCACAAGGCACTGATGGTCTCCGCCAAGAATAGAAAAGACCTTCAGCAGTCTATTGTTGAGAACTTTGATGCAAATTCAAAGATTAAGAAGGACGATTATGATGTAATAGTTACCACAGAGGTTCTTGCAGAAGGAGTAAACTTGCACCGTGCAAATGTAATCCTCAACTATGATACTCCTTGGAATGCCACGCGCTTGATGCAGCGAATTGGACGTGTAAACCGAATAGGTTCTAAGGAAGATTTTGTACATGTATTTAACTTCTACCCTACTACAGAAAGTGAAGATCAGATTCAGCTTGTAAGAATAGCTTATTCTAAACTTCAGGCTTTTCATACGATGTTTGGTGAAGACAACAAGGTGTTTAGCGAGTTGGAAGAACTCTCTGCTGCTGACTTCAACAAACTGGTTGAAGACGAAGAATCTCCGTTTGGGCAATATATCGCAGACCTAAAGGCTTTCCAAAAATCTAAGCCAGAGCGCTATGATTACATTTCCCAGATACCTTTTGCCAATTTGGGTGGTGTGCTTACAGCAGCAAATGGAACTACTGTGGCTGTTGTGGCTGCCGAGAATCGAGGCCTAACTAATATTAGAATTAAACCTGACAGTATCGCTGAAACTATTTCTCCATTGGAAATGATGTCGGAGATGAAGTGTGCAGAGGATACAGATTATGCAAAACGCGGCATAACTACTGATGAAAGAAGCGTTTCCAATATCATTAACTGCTATAATCAGCATGTTACTAAGATGCTGAATGCTAGGGATGTTAATGCCAATCAACGAAAAGCTCTTGAGTTTTGGCATTCCATAAAAGATGAAATTACATCTGATGAGGCAAAAAACGCTTGGTTAGCCGCCGAGACCGCCATACGTAAAAAGCACACCACAGTAATTCGTATTATCTTAAAATTCAAGGAAAATCATGAGGCCTCTGGTGATTCTTTGTTTGGGTCAGATTTCGATATCAACAGTTGGGTTCAGGCTTCTTTTTCCAAGATAGCGGCTCAGGCAGAAATTAAACACGGCAAACCTAGTATTGTCATTTACGAAGAGAAATAATAATACATAAAATATGAAAGACCAGTTTAAAAGCATATTTGACGCTGATTACCAGGGAGCAGGAGTGTTTCTAGACAAAGTTCTAAAGCCTTTGTTTGGGAATAAGCTTGAGGTTCTCCCAGTGGCTGAAAACAATCCAACAGATGTTTCTGATGAAGCTATGAAAAAGGCGCGAATAAAGAAAATAAGTCGCGTGGCAAATATAGCCCCTACCTTCAACAGAAAACCGATGGAAGTCTTTGACATCACTTTGGAGGATCGCGTTGATATCACTAGAGCTCGCGTTGGTATTCAACAGATTATCCGTCGCGGGCTATTTATACAGACACATGCGTTTATGCTCTTCCATGCCGAACATCCTAAAGGAGAAAACTGGCGCTTTTCATATGCCCTCAAATTGGGGACAATAGGTTCAATGACTGACGCTAAACGCTTCACCTATCTTTTTGGGGAGAATATGCACTGTAGAACGGCTATTGACCGCTTTTTTGAGTTGACTAAGGGTGAGATTACTGATCAAAAAATTCTAGATGCGTTCAATGTTGAGGCTCTTTCCAATGAATTCTTTGAGGAATACCGAGATAAGTATGCAAAATTTGTTTGGTACATCACAGGGAAAGAATTTGTTAAAGAGAATGGCAAGTGGGTTGAAAAAACTACCGGCACTCCCAACAAGAATCTTATGCGACAGTTTCATAATAACGACAAAGCTGTTCGTGATTATGTTAAGAAGATGATGGGACGAATAACCTTCCTTCATTTTCTTCAGAAGAAGGGTTGGATGAAAGGGGATTTAAATTACATGTACAACCTCTTTGATCGGTCCAATTTTCAGTCCAACTATTTGGAAGCAGTACTAGAGCCTCTCTTCTTTGGTATTCTCAACACAAAACCTAAAGAACGTACAAATCTTTTTAAGGAAAGAGGCTGGAATATGTCTCTGTTGAAAGAGTGGAAATCCTTCCCGTACTTGAATGGTGGGTTGTTTGAAGAAGATGAAGATGATCGCTTAACAGTTGTTTTCCCTAAGAATTACTTTATAAACCTCTTTGAATTCTATTCTCGTTTTAATTTTACTGTGGATGAGAATGATCCTGACGATGCAGAGGTTGGTGTCGACCCTGAAATGTTGGGCAAAATCTTTGAGAATCTCCTGGAAGACAATAAAGATAAGGGAGCATTTTATACTCCTAAAGAGATTGTACGTTATATGTGTCAGGAATCCTTGACAGCCTATCTGGTGGGAAAAACAGGCTATGACGAGGAGTTGATTCGTGCCTTTGTCATCCATCCATACGATGAGGTCGAAAGGTTTGACAACCAGCAGCAGAACGCTATCTACAATGCTTTGGAGAATGTCAAGATTTGCGACCCAGCCATCGGTTCCGGCGCTTTCCCTATGGGTCTTCTCAATGAGTTGGTTCGCTGCGAGGAAGCACTCCTTGGCGAACGCGAAGATGACCACCAGGGCCGTTCAGGGCTTAAGAAGTACATTATCCAGAACAACATTTACGGTGTTGATATAGAGAAGGGAGCAATAGATATAGCTCGTCTCCGTTTTTGGCTCTCCATTGTTGTTGACGAAAAGGAACCTAGCCCACTACCGAACCTTGATTATAAGATTATGCAGGGCAATTCCTTGCTGGAGTGTTATAAGGGGGTGGATTTGTGTCATTTGATGGAAGATGAGAAGAACGCGGATGGAACAAGACAGTTATCATTCTTTGATAATGTCATTCAAGTTACTAGAGAAGAACTGAGTGCCTATCTCAAGTCTTATTTTGAATGCGCCGAACATAAAGAAAAGGTTAATCTTCAGCGAAAAATAAAGGCCACAATACAAACCCATCTTTCTGCTCAAAAGATTAGTATAGATTTATCAGATATTGATATTGCCGGAAATGATAAGTTTTTCCTTTGGCATACCTGGTTCTCTGACGTATTCAATCGTCCCTCTGATTGCGAAAAAGGCTTTGACATTGTGATTGGGAATCCGCCGTACCTGTTTCTTAGCGGGAAAGGGAGCCCTGTCAGAAGACTAATAAACGAAGGAAGAATCATAGACGCGGAAAGACTTCAAGAACTACTTAATAGTTATGGGAATAAGTATCCTGAAGTCTCTCAAGGATGCCGAGATTTTTATAAATGGTTCTATAAAATGGCTCTTAACATATGTAAATATGGTGGTATTTTGGCATTTATAACCCCTGACACCTTCTTCAGTATGCCAAAGTATTTGGATTTAAGAACCCAATTATTTCAGCACTCGGTCATATCTCTGGTTGATTTAGGGTTTAGCGTGTTTGATGCACCTACTGTTTCATCTGCTATTTGTATCGTTAAGAAAGATTTGGCTAGGACAAAGTCTATTTACCTTAGCGACGTTCGTCCTATTTTGAATAAGGATAATCGCGATCAGCTCTATTCTATTGTAAAAGAAGTTAGAAAAGAGATTGAGGTGGCAAACAATGAAATATGCGCATATAAGCATCCAATTGCTAAAAGACTTTATGACGACCCTGATTTTGTGGGGCTGGGGAATTATATCTCATTCTCTGAAGGGGAACATGACATCCAGATAGAAGAATCCTTGCTTTCTGAATATAATGCACCAGGACGTGTTCCGGTGCTAATCGATTCGACAATGCAAAGAAATGGATACGTTACAAAAGCTTATATGCTCTGCAATGCCGTTTATCAGAATCGACTTCATGAAGGGGAAAGGTGTTTAGTTCGCAAAACAGGAGATACGATTGTCGCTTCTCTTCCTTACGATTCAAGCTTTGCGGTTGCACATCAAAATGTCTATGTGGCTAAAGATAAAGCGGGTATGCCGATAAAGTTTTGGATGGCAGTTTTGAATTCAACAATGCTTACCTTCTTGTATCAGAATGGCCTATTCGGTCAAAAAGGTAGAACGATGGCGCAATTCAGGATATACGCTCTTAATGCACTCCCTATTCCTTCTTCTATTAATAAAACGTTTATACGAAGCATTACTAATTATGCAACTGCATTGTTACAAAGTTTCTCGAATGATGAACGTATTACTATAGAAAAAAAGATTGATGAGGAAGTTTATAGAATGTATGGCCTATCTCAAGAAGATGTGAAAACTATAACGCATGTTATGCAGGGATAGCCAAATCATTATTATTGTGCACTTTTTATAGTCTTGACGTCATCATCATTAAGTTTGTATAGTTGGAAAACTGCACTGTTAAGTTCCTCGGTGTGTTCCAATAACGAAGAAGATTCAATAGCAGAAACTATAGTCGCTATTTGCTCTTGGCGCTCTCGGTCGTCTGGTATGGGGAAAGAATTAATCATATCCTTTGTAAAAGTAATGCCTCCGCAAAAACTACTCGATGCGTACTTCGCTTTGATGTAGAAGATTGCCAGTTCTGAATTGATTATGCCACATAGCAAACGTAGGACGTCATTTGATTCGGAACAAATAACGAGAGTAGTTTTAGCAGGAAGATACTCATGATCGTAATCAATAAAACCATCAAGGAGATTCAGCCCCTTGAATATTATTTTCTTAGAGAGAGACTTCGTGACATAAGAAGCCCCGAATGATTGTTTAAAATCATCAATACTTACTACAGGATGAAGTATTTTATTCCCAAGATATGTCAACTCCTTTTCTCCCCAACGGCAGAAGAACTTCGATAACGTGCCAGTATTTACAACCTTAAGATGAGTTGTAAGATCTACAACTCCAACTGCCTCCTTAACAAACGGAATGAGTTCATAAGCGTCATGGGTCGCACATGCTCCTTCACATTGTGCAAAGTTATCAAATCTACATTTAGAAGATGCCTCTATCTTTTCCACGAGACCCAAATATGGACTGAATAAGCTGTCGATCAAGAATGGTTTTGATATCGATGAACTTTTTGTTGTATTCATGTGTACAGGTTCGCCCTTTGCATTGAACTTGTATGCAGCGATAGATGCAGATTTGGGTTTAAAGAGGGTTATGATAGCATCGACCATCGCACTCTTAAATGTCTGGTTACCTGTGTGAGCTATAGAGTTCATCCGAGGAATCATACAAAACTCACGAAACTTGGCGCCAAAAGGTCTTGAAAGCCATTTGTCAGGAGTTATGAAGCATAGATACCCATTCGGGCATAAACGAAGACCTTGCTCCATAAAGGCCATATAAATATCCCAGTTACCCTTTATGTATTTGTATGTCTTGGCAATATAAGCCCTCATTTCTTCTTGCCCCAATATAGTCATCGTTTCAGAATCAATATACGGCGGATTCCCAATCACAATGTCAAAGCCTTTTTCGCAATCAGAGGGACGATTGCTTACGAAGCCGCAAGAGAAGTCTGTATATGGTTGCCAGATGAACTTTATAGATTGTGGCCAGTTCTTTCGCAGGAGTCCCAGATTCAAAAGACTCCATTATATCATTTTCGTGGCCGCTTAACTTATGGTATTTGTTGTGACTACCAAGAATACGCCCCAGTTTTATCCCCTCCGCCTTTTTTCTTGCTAAGGCTTCCTTTGTCCTCTGGCTAATAAGGTTACGCTCGATTTCAGCAGAGAGGCCAAAAGCGAAAGCCAAAACTTTACTTTGAATGTCTTCGCCAAGTCGGTAGTTGTCTTTGATTGTCCAAACTTTGCATTCTTTTGTCATACAGATATTAAGGATTTCCATAATCATAAAAAGGTTTCTACCTAGCCTAGAGAGTTCTGCGCAGATAATAAGGTCATCTTTTTGAACTCTCTTAAGGAGTTTCCCCAATTCTCTTTTGTTGTAATTTTTTGTACCACTGATGGTTTCTTCAATCCAGCCGTCAATTATCAACTTGTTGTTTTTGCAGAAATTGTTGATTTCGAAGCGCTGATTTTCAACAGTTTGTTTGTCGCTGCTGACTCTTATATAACCGTAAATCATATTATATTATATTAGTTAAAGTATATTTTTTATGGGTTTTATGAATAACGGTTAAAAGAAGTATTTAAAAAAGGGGATGATATGGCAACAACAATTGAAATCAGCTCATCAGAAAACCTTCTTGACGATAAATGTCAAATCAAAGCTGTACTTTTGCGCCAATGTGGTTAATTTCGGTAGTTATGGGAAATTTGTTGATAGAAATAGCTTACGACAAAAACAAAAACATAGTGTTCGCTAACAATGCCATTAAGGGCAAGAAGTATTTCTGCCCAGAGTGTAAAGAAGAGCTGGTATTTAAGAACAGCGGTAAAACAGGGCCAGGCTCCCGCTGCCCTCATTTTGCTCACAAAGGTGGTAGTGCGCACAACTGTGAGCCAGAGTCCGTTTTACACGCCGCTTTTAAGAACGAAACGGCAAAGTTTTTAAGGAGTTGTCTTGCTGAGAATAAGAGCTTTGATATTAAATGGACTTGTTCTAATTGTGGTTACCCATATTCAGGAAACTTGCTTTTCATTGCAAGGTCTATTGAAGTGGAATATAATTTAAAAGTCTGTAAGCCTGACATTGCCTTGCTTGATGATGCAGGTAAAGTGAGGATTGCCGTTGAGATTGTAAATACCCATCCGCCAAGAGAGGACACATTAACATACTATAAGGACAACGGTATTGTTTTGATTCAGTATAATGTTGTGGAAGAAGACTTATTAAATATTGAAAATAAACTAAAAACTCCAGATTCTGTATCTCTTTGCACAAAGAGTTCATGCAAAGCCTTTAATATTGCAGAGATTCAACGATCTTTAAAAGCTATTCCATATATTTGCCCTAAATGTAATGATCGAAAATTTGCTCTTCTCTATGTTCAGAACACAGCCCTTTTTACAAACACAGATTGGCTTGAAAGGGAAGATGAACATATGATTACAGATAACAACCTAGAGCCAAATCTTTTCAAATACAAAGGTATTGTAGACCCAAATACAGGTGAATTTGTTAGTACGTTTGTTTCTAATTGTAAATGCGATGCTGTTTATTGTTTATTGCAGAGGAAAGTAAAGTAAACTACTCCTCAGAGTTTACCACCTCGTTTATTGCATCCAGCCAACAACGCAGGATTTAGTTAGAGGATTATATCCTATCGAACGCAATCGCATTTTCTTGACTATTTTTACATCCGTTGTGATGTATTTTTGTTTTTATTTCTTATATTTGCATCCAAGCGAATGTAATTATGAGCAGAAATATCATATCTTCAACATTGAAAGCACTGCGGAAGGAGCATCGCCTGACGCAAGTAGATTTGGCCATGAAATCCGGAGTTGGCCTGAACTTCGTGCGAGAATTGGAACAAGGAAAGACCACAGTGCGGATGGACAAGGTGGCCCAGGTATTTGATCTGTTCGGATACGAACTGGTTCCTCAAAAGAAAGTGAAATGAAAACAGCATTGATTGAATACAAAGGGAAGGCGGCTGGAATCTTGAAAGAGACAGATGAAGGCTATGAGTACCTTTATGATACAGCGTATCTTTCCCATGCTGAGGCAAAACCCGTCAGCCTTACCCTTCCTTTGACGGAAGAGCCATACAAATCTCCGGTTCTATTTCCGTTCTTTGACGGGCTCATTCCAGAGGGCTGGCTTCTGGATGTTGCCCTGCGCAATACGGACATAAGCGAACTGGACAGGTTCTCCCTTCTGCTTCTCTGCTGTAAAGACTGCATTGGCGCAGTCAGTGTTATTCCGATAAAGGAGGATGGTGATGAGTAAGTGTTTATTCTGCTATAAGGAACTCGGCCCCGAAGAGGTTGATTTCCATAAGTCTTGTTGTCGGAAGTTCTTTGGTACAGAAACGGCCCCCGTTTTGGACTATACCCGTGAAGAGATGGACGACTTGGCCGCCCAGATTATCAAGTCTCAAACAACGTTGACCGGTGTCCAGCCCAAACTGTCTTTGAATCTCGATAAGCATAGGAATTCCAGTAAACTTACAATTGTGGGTCTCTGGGGAGGCTACATTTTCAAGCCTCAGACGGAGTTATTCGCGATGCTGCCCGAGAACGAGGACCTTACAATGCACCTAGCCGAAATCGCCAGACTGAAGATTGTTCCCCATACACTCATACGTATGAAGGACGGCAGCATCGGCTATCTGACCAAGCGGATTGACCGGACAAAAAACGGGGAGAAAATCGCGATGGAGGATATGTGCCAATTGACAGAACGTCAAACTGAGCATAAATACAGGAGTTCATACGAGCAGATTGGAAAAGCCATCCGAAAGTACTCCGCCTTCCCTCAATTGGATATGGTGGACTTCCTGGAGTTGGTGTATTTCTCCTGGCTCACCGGAAACAACGATATGCATCTGAAGAACTTCTCCCTATATTCTCCTGCCGGCGAACATGTTCTAACTCCTGCATACGATCTGTTGAGCGCAGCCGTAAGCAATCCTGCCGATGACGAAGAATTGGCCTTGAACCTTAATGGAAAAAAGAAACACATTACGGATTCCGATTTCATAACTGCATTCAAGACCTGCGGCGTTCCAGAAATCGTGTTCAGCAGAATCAAGAAGAAGTATCTTGACCTTCTCCCTAAGTTTGAACAGGAAATACAGAATTCTTTCCTCTCAGAAGAACTCAAGACAGCGTACATTGATCTCCTTCACAGGAGAATAAACAATCAAATAAAAGAGTATTAATATGAAGCGAATCTTTCTTTTTATGGCGCTGATGGTTGCCGCAGTGATGGCAACGGCGCAGAAGGCAGAAGCACAGACACAAACTGTTCAGCAGTCCGTCGCTGAGCAGCAGTATTATAAGTATATCATTGTATCCATAACAGGGAATATAAAGAGTGAGGGAATAAAGGTAGATGTAGACAATGGTCAATCTGTAGACAGGTTGAAGGATAAAGATGGAAAGAAGATGACATTTAAAACACCTGCTGCCGTTCTTATGTATTTTTTGTCTGAAGGATGGGAGATGTATGTTAGTGGCTCATCTACTTCTGGAGGTTCGACTAGCGGTTATGGTAGCGTTAGTACTGCGCCATATTGGATTATGAGAAAGCCTTGTACAAAGGAAGAGTTTGATACCACTGTCAAAACCGGCATAAAATAGGCACGAATTCGGATTTAGTGTTTGTCCGAGGGCGGACAAATCACACATTCCCTAAAGGCAAAAAGTTTTGGTATTTCCTGCTTTCTATTATCTTTGCCCCAGACAATGGCAACTGGAAATATGTCAGCGGATTGTTCGCAGAAGAAGATTTCTCCGTTACCCTATGTCCAAAAGGTGCTATCCGAAGATGTATAATGCGTTTGAGTATAGCAGAAATGCTATAACTCGTCGGAGTATTATCCTTTGAGAGTTTTGGGAAGTAGCTGTGTCAATTCCCTTGCCCGATCGGGTTCCAACATTGTCTAACTGCTGTTGGAGGCTCATAAACCAACCAGACTATCTTCAATGCGGAAAGGAATAGATAGTCTGGTTTTTTTTGATATTGACTTGTCTTTTTACCTTCAACCTGTATGTTAGTGTTCCTTTCGTTTTGTATTGTTTCCGTTTTCCATAAGGTACTCATAGCTTAAAGACAAATGGATTATAGCTCACCCTATAATCTTCATCTAGCAAAGACACATTTCTCAGAGTTGTAGTATGTCCCTTGTGGTTTTCAAGGAATTCCTCAAAATGAGCCCCAGAATGAACATGACCCGAAAGAACAAGTCTGATATCTCTTTCATAAAGTATGTCTGCAAGCACTTTACTTCCAAAGTGTGACATATAGTTATACCCTCGTTGGAGAATGGAATATGCAGAATACAGCTCTTCTTCGTTCTTATAAAAAGCCCATCCCCTTTGACCGTCTCGATGGATTTGTCGCGACAGTGTCGAAACAATCTTGGGAGATTGTTTTTCAACAAAATTTCAATCTTTCAAGATTGTTTTGTATATTTGCTTCGACGTTAAAGCATCTATTATGGAACTAAATCCTGACGTACTGTATAGAAACTCACATAGATTGGTCTCCCAGGTAAGCCTCGATTTCAAGCGCGAGA
>CADAOA010000011.1 GCA_902789435.1 uncultured Bacteroidia bacterium
AACCTGAAATCGTTGGCTGTGCTATCCACCAACTCTATGAAGATGCCGGCATGGCCAACCTCCCTCTTGTTCCTCCTGGAACCGAAAATCAGAATGTCTCCTTTCTGGAGATTTCGGAAACTTCCCTCAACCGGCCTTCCGTCTCCGGACTGGTCTTTGGAACTCCTGGATAGCCTGTAACCGAACTTGTTATATACATAGCAGGTAAAGCCTGTACAGTCAAAGCTCCGAGGACCGTTGGCTCCGTACTTATATCTGACACCAAGATGCCTGTATGCCTCCTCGATTATCTTGTCTGCAAGCTCGGAGGTGCTCATATACAGGCTGTCGTGATGAATTTGTGGAATTGTGTCCTGAGCGTGAATGGCCGCGCAGGAAATAGCCGTCAACAAAAATATGAGGGTTATCTTTCGCATAATCACTTGTATTCTACTTCAAAAATATCTACGGCGTTGCCGCCTCCGTTGCTTCTGCCCTGGGATGTGGTGAACAGGTATTTTCCGTCATCGGAGATATCCAGACCAACCGGATAGGAATCCGCCTGGAGGGTTCCCAGGAGTTTCATGGCCGCAACGTCCACAACGGCAAGGCAACTGGACGAATTGCAGGCAACAAAGATGAAATCGCCTTTAGGGGAAATGTTTATGGTTCTGGCTCCGGCGGGTACCTTGCACTGCTGGAATCCGGTGACGTTCACCGTCTTGACTTTGTTGCCATCCAGTGTGCGGACCTTTGCAAGGAAGGTTTCCACCGGCATCCTGAGCACATATCCGTACTTGTTTATGCTGGCATACAGGGTTCCGTCCTTGATCAGAAGATGCCTCAGATTGGACATCATCCCCACAGCCCGGCCAAGATACTTCATCTGGTGAAGGTCTATCACGGCTATGCCGCCGCTTCCTCCCATACAGCCCACCAGCAGGTAGCGGCAGTCTTCCGTAAACACAGTTCCCCTGAGGCAGTAACCGCTGTTCACGTCTCTGTCAACCCTGGACGTAAGGCTGAAATTCAGGTTAAGCTTATAGTCCACCACCAGGCAGGCGATGTATTTCCAGTCGTCAGGATTCTGGGAGGAAATGTCCATCAGACCTACAGTGTTTTCTCCCCAGTGGGTGACCGCCAGCATCTTGCCGTCTGGAGAGGTTGCCACCATCTTTGGCAGGGCTCCGGTCTCAAACAGGCGTATGATGCTGTCTTTCTGGGTGTCTATGACAGCCATAGCGGAAGGTTCCTGGGCGTTTATGTCATAACTGCGGCGGTAATAGGGAATCCACAGGTAACGTCCCCGGTGGGAGAAGGTGCTCTCCACCGGCTTGCCCATAAAGGTGTCGGGATTCTTGTACTCGTGGCGGAACTTGTAAAGGCCGCTGGAAGGAGCCCAGAGAGCCTTGTCCGCCGATGTGAAATTGTGACTTATAACCTTGATTTTCTTGCCGGTGGCAAAATCATAGACAACTGTCTTTCCGCCCTCGAGGGAATTGACGTAATATTTGGTCCCGTTAGGATGGATGTTCACCGATTTGGGAGAATTGATGTCCGGATCCAGCGTAGCGGTATCCCTGTAATTGAACTGCTGCTTTCTGTCTATGAAAGTAACCTTGATCTTGTCGGACGAGAATGAAGCCCCTTTCTTGGGATGCACAATGGACTGGGCTCCAAGCACTCCTCCTGAAAGAAGCAAGGCTGTCATCAGGGCAAATCCGGATATCTTTTGCATATTCATATTCCAATAGGTGTTGAACTTTCAAATTTAGGAAATAATTCCCTTATATTTGACGCCTGATAATTCCGCTTGTTGTACCATGGAGCATCTTGGAGAATTGCTAAGCCTGTTTGTAGCCGTCCTGTGGACAGCCACCGCCTTGTTTGCGGATGTGGCCAGCCACAGGCTGGGAGCAATGACTGTCAACATAATAAGGCTTACGCTTGCCACGGTTTTCATCGCGATAACCTTAATGTTCACCATAGGAGCCCCCTATCCTCTGTATGCCGGACGGCAGGCCTGGCTATGGCTGGGGCTTTCGGCTCTGGTGGGTTACACATTCGGAGATTTCTGCCTTTTCAACTCCTATCTGGTAATGGGCGCCAGGTTCGGCCAGCTGTTCATGACTCTGGCCCCGCCTACAGCCGCCATAGCCGGATGGATGCTGCTAGGAGAAAAGATGGAGGGCAAGTCCTGGATTGCTATGGCGGTTACCCTCAGCGGTATCGCGATCTCCATACTCAGCCGTGAGAAAGCGGAAGAGAAAAGCCAGAAGAAGAAACTTGGATTCACCATCCCCGTCAAAGGCATTCTGCTGGGCCTTGGAGCCGGCATCGGCCAGGGAGTCGGTCTGGTTTTGAGCAAGATAGGAATGGAACACTATACCCAGGACATACCTTCAGACGCCCCTGCGATGATGGGCAGCATGATGCCTTTTGCCGCAACCATGATGAGAGCCATTGTGGGAGCGCTTGGCTTTATCGCGATAATGGGGCTTCAGAAAAACCTTGGTAAACTCACCCGCGCCCATAAGGACAGGAAAGGTTTTGCCTTCGCTATGCTGACCACTTTCTTCGGCCCGTTCCTGGGTGTGGGATTCTCGCTGATGGCGGTCCAGTACACAAACGCCGGTATCGCCCAGACCCTGATGGCTCTGACACCGGTTCTGATCATACTTCCTTACTGCCTGATTTACAAGCAGAAGGTAAAATTCCGCGAACTTGTGGGAGTTACTCTCTCGATGACAGGAGTTGCAATGTTCTTCCTTCTATAGATAGGCGGCTGTAGCCGAAGATTTGCAGTCTTTCATCTTCCTTGGAGTGCCGCAGAACGTGATTTCTCCGCCGTCTTCTCCGGCCCCCGGACCAAGTTCGATAACGTAATCTGCAGATTTTATCACATCCGTGTTATGCTCTATCACATAGATGGAGTTGCCCTGCTCCACCATCTTCTCGAACAGCATCACCAGATTGTGCACATCCTTTGGATGAAGGCCGTCCGTAGGCTCGTCGATGATGAAGATCTTGCCCTTCTCTTTAAGGTAAGAGGCTATCTTGAGCCTTTGCAACTCTCCGCCTGAAAGCGTTGAAAGCGCCTGGTTAAGATGCAGATAGCCAAGGCCTACATCCATCATCGGCCTAAGCCTTTCCTCTATCTGGGTGCCTTTGAAGAACTCACTGGCCTTCCTTACGGAAAGGTCCATCACCTGGGCGATATTCAGCCTCTGACGGGTTTCAGGGCTCTCCAGATGATACTCCAGCGCCTGGGGAGAATACCTGAGTCCCTTGCAGGCTTCGCAAACGGTCTCTATGCTGTCCATAAACGCCATCTCGGCGATCACCACTCCCTTGCCACCGCAAACCGGGCACGCTCCCTTGCCGTTGAAGGCGAAGTATGTCTCCTGTTTCTTGTTGGCCTTGGCGAACATCTTGCGTATCTGGTCGGCTACATCCATATAGGTGGCTGGGGTGCTCCTGAGGCTGATGCCTATGCTCTTCTGGCTGACGTAAATCATATCGTCCCCGCCCCTTGCCTTCATAAAGGCCTCCATAAGAGAGCTTTTACCGCTTCCGGCCACTCCGGCGACAACGCAGAAAAGGTTGAGCGGAAGGTCGATATCCACGTTCTTCAGGTTGTGAAGCGTGGCTCCGGCAAGACGGAAGCTATCCTTGACAGGCCTGGTTTCACTCTTAAAATCAGTTGAAGCCTTTAGCATCCTTCCGGTATCAGTGCCGCTTGAAAGAAGTTCATCGTAAGATCCTTCAAAGATTATCTTTCCACCCTCAGATCCAGGTCCCGGCCCCATATCCACGACGTGGTCCGCTATGCCTATCATCTCGCGGTGATGCTCCACCAGAAGCACGGTGTTACCCGCATCGCGGAGCCGTCTGACAGAGTGCTTCATCCTCTCTATATCCCTGTTATGCAGACCAATGCTCGGCTCATCCAGAATGTACATCACATCTGAAAGCGAGGAGTTGATATACTTTGCGATCTTGCACCTCTGGGCCTCTCCTCCGGAAAGCGTCCCGATCGGGCGGTCAAGGGCGATGTACCCCAGGCCTATCTCCTCAAGAGCAGTCAGCCTCGCCCCTATCGCCGCCTTGAGGTCCTCCGCCAGAGGATCGCTGAGGCTCTTTATCCATCCGTTGAGTTTTCTGATGGACATCGAGGTTACCTCGGCGATGTTCTTGCCTTCTATCTTGCAGGAGAGTATCTTCTGGTTCAGGCGGGTTCCGCCGCAGTCCGGGCAGACTCCCATCCTGAGCATTGGATTCAGAACCGCACTGTGGAGCAGACCTTCCTCGGAGTTGATTATGCTGCGGTACATCCTGGGTATCAGGCCCTCGTACTTGGCGGTCCTAGGCCAGTTGGATGGCGGATTCTTGAGTTTTATCTGCGGGGAATTCAGGAACAGGTCCAGTTCCTCCGGACTGTAGTCCTTTATCTTCTTGTCCAGGTCAAACAGCCCGCTGTGGGCATATCTTATCCATCTCCATCCGCCTTTGTGGAAAGCAATGTAATGGATTGTGTCCTCGTCGTTGAGGCTCTTGTCAAAGTCCACCAGCTTGTGGATGTCCAGTTCGCGGATTTCTCCGAGCCCTGCACAACGGGGGCAGCTTCCGTCCGGATGGTTGAAAGAAAAACTCTCGGCATAACCTACAAACGGCTTTCCCACCCTCGAGAACAGCAGCCTCAGAAGAGAATAGATATCCGTGTAAGTGCCTACGGTAGAGCGGGAATTGGAGGCCGGTTTCTTCTGGTCTATGACTATGGCGATAGGCAGATTCTCAATGGAATCCACGTGCGGACGGCCGTATTTGGGAAGATACTTCTGCACGAATGTTGGGAATGTGTCGTTGAGTTCCCTCCTGGACTTTGCCGCAACAGTGTCCAGAACCAGCGAGCTCTTGCCGGAACCGGAAACCCCGGTAAACACCGTTATCTTGTGTTTTGGGATGCTCAGCGATATGTCCTTGAGGTTATTCTCCCTGGCACCCCTTATTATGATATTGTCAAACATATAATCTACTTAACGACTGCAAATTTACTAAATTTGCCCCGCTATGGAAGCAAAGGAGAAACTCTGGAACAGCAACTACAAGAAGGTAATGGCAGTCAACTTCTGCCTGTTCTTCTCGTTTTACCTGATCACACCCCTGCTTCCGCTGTATCTGAGCGAAACCTTCCATTCCACCAAAGACACCATAGGATTCGTTCTGAGCGGCTACATACTACTGGCTCTGGCGGCCAGGCCATTCTCAGGCTACATCGCAGACACGTTCAACCGAAAAAAAGTTCTCCTGGTCTGCGTACTGGTGAATTTCCTGATGTTCGGAAGCTATCTTGCCGCTTCCTCTCTCCTTCTGTTTACCATTGTCAGAACGCTTCACGGGGCACCGTTCGGCGCCTGCACCGTGGCCAACAGCACTATGGCAATAGACGTTCTGCCTTCTTCCAGAAGAACGGAAGGCATCGGGCTTTACGGCCTGAGCAACAACCTGGGAAGCGCCTTCGCCCCTACCATCGGAATCCTTATATACAAATACACCAATAACTTCCAGCTGCTGTTCTGGCTGGCCTTCGCCGTGGCGGCTCTGGGACTTTGGGCTGCCGGAAGCATCAAGGCCCCTGTCAAAGAACAGATTCCTGACAAGAAAAAGCTTTCCTGGGACCGTTTCTTCCTGCTTCAGGGCTGGGCCATCGCAGCCAATATGCTTATGTTCGGCTATTGCTACGGCGTCCTGAGCAGTTACCTGGCCATCTACGGCAAGGAGAAACTCGGCATCACCTCCGGAACCGGCACCTACTTCATGCTCCTGGCTATCGGCCTTATGGCTTCTCGAATCCAGGGCGCCAGGGCTCTCAGAAAAGGCCGGCTTATCGGCAACGCTCTTGAAGGAATACTCATTTCCACAGTTGGTTACACAATCTTCATAGCCTGGCCTTCCATGATCGGTTATTATGGTTCCGCCATACTTATAGGCCTTGGAAACGGGCATATCTGGCCTGCATTCCAGAACATGATCATCAACCTGGCCGAGAACAACCGCAGGGCCACTGCCAACTCCACCCTTCTGACTTCCTGGGACTTGGGTATGGGGCTCGGCATACTTCTCGGCGGAGTGTTCAGCGAAAACTTCGGCTATTCCACCGCCTTCTGGTCTTCTGTCGGCTTCCATCTTGCGGGAGTTGCCACGTTTATATGGATAACCAGAAAGCACTACCTCAAAAACGCCCTGCGATGATTTTTGCCTAAATTTGCATCGCCGATGAAAACTCTCAAGATTGCCATAAGGATTATTCTGATTCTCTTCCTGCTGTTTGTCATCAACGGACTGGACTGCAGGATGAAGGTCAGGCATTACCAGATAGAGTCCGATAAATTGTCCTCAGACCTTAAAATAGCCATTCTTTCAGACCTTCATTCCTGCAATTACGGAAAAGGAGAACGGAGGATTGTCAAGAAAATAGACAGATTCCGCCCAGACCTTATCTTCCTCATCGGAGACATCTATGACGACGAGCGTCCCATGGATATAACAACTGAGTTTTTCAACAACATAGGCAAGCGCTACAGCTGCTGGTACGTTGTCGGAAACCACGAGGTCAAGAGTGGAAACCTGGATACCATCAAGACCATGATAAAGAATTCGGGAACCAGATATCTGGAAAACGAGAAAACTATGGTCAAGGTCAGGCAGGATACCATTAACCTTTGCGGAGTGGTTGATGTTACCCAACTGCTTAACTGGAACCGTGTAAGGGCCGCTGTTGATTCACTTTCAAGGCTCTGCGATACAACTCACTATACGATTCTCCTCCATCACCGCCCTGAACTCATAGAGATTTTCATGGAATCCCCGTTCGATATGGTTACCGCGGGGCATTACCACGGCGGGCAGTTCCGTCTGCCTTGGATGAAGGAGGGCGTCTATGCTCCGGACCATGCCGGAGTACTTAAATACACCGGCGGCCTCTATCCTTTCGGAAACGACAGATATGCTGTAGTCAGCCGTGGTCTTTCAAGGGAAAGCACCAGGATACCAAGATTTTACATCCGCCCGGAACTTGTTCTGGTTACAGTCCATCCAAAGAAATGAAATCCATAGCAATCATAGGAGGCGGAGCGGCCGGATGTTTCTGCGCAATCGAGCTCAAAAGAAGAATGCCCGAAAGCAAAGTCACCATCTACGAATCTCAGGACAGGCTGCTTGCAAAGGTTGCCATAACCGGTGGCGGCAGGTGCAACCTCACCAATTCCTTCAGCGATTTCAGAGATGCCAACGGCAACATAACCAGTCTTGAACACGTCTATCCGAGAGGACACAGGCTGATGAAGCGGCTGTTCAACGTCTTCTCTCCTGACGACACAATAAAATGGTTTGAAGCCCACGGAGTAAGGCTTGTAACCCAGGAAGACAACTGCATCTTCCCCAAGTCCCAGGACGCGATGGAGATAGTCCACACCCTTGAAAACCTGATAAGACAGGAAGGCATCCAAGTCAAGACCGGCCACAAGATAACGGACATCACATCTCTCTCTGAAGACATCAAGGTCGTAACCACCGGCGGCAAGAAAACTGACAAGGGCTATGAATTCCTCTCTAAACTTAACATAGAAACTCAAAAGCCCGTTCCTTCCCTGTTCACTTTCGAGGTAAAGGACAAAGGCCTCAACTCCCTGAGCGGCACGGTAGTAGAGAACGCCACCCTATCCATCCCATCTACCAGATTCAGAAGCCAGGGCATTCTCCTGCTCACCGACTGGGGAACCAGCGGCCCTGCCACCCTGAAACTCTCCTCCTACGCCGCCAGATTCCTCAGCGACAACAATTACATCGCCCCAATAACCATCAACTGGCTCTCCAAAACTCAAGAGGAAGCACTCATCATCCTAAAAGAAATAATCGCTGAGAACAAGCAGAAAAAACTCTCTTCCATCAACATCCCAACCATTACATCCAGACTCTGGAGCCACTTGATAACCAGATCTCAGATCAGGGAAGAGATCCGCTGCAGCGAAATAGGCCCAAAGCAGCTGAACAGGCTTTCTGCCACCCTCACCTCAGACACCTGCCAGATCTCGGCAAAAGGACGGTTCAAGGAAGAATTCGTTACCTGCGGCGGAGTAAGCCTCAATGAGATAGACCCCAACACACTCCGGTCAAAAAAACACCCCGACATTTTCTTTGCCGGGGAAGTTCTCGATATCGACGCCATTACCGGAGGCTTCAACCTCCAGGCCGCCTGGACCACAGGCTATGTGGCCGCCAAATCTATTCAACTGGTTTAAAGTCGCTCTTGGAAGCTCCGCAAAGCGGGCAAACCCAAGTGTCAGGTATAGCCTCGAAAGGTGTTCCTGGAGCAATTCCTCCATCTGGATCGCCCTCAGCAGGGTCATAGATGTAGCCGCAAGGCTCGCACTCGTACTTTTTCATAATAGTGTTTGTTTTAGTTGTTATTGGTTTATATCAGATTGTCTGAAAGTATCTTCATTGCCTTTTCAAGATAATCCTTGTCTGTATTGTCAAAGGTAGCAATTTCTTTGCTGTCTATGTCAAGAACCCCAATTATTTTGCTTGCCTTGAAGATCGGGACAACTATCTCGCTTCTGGAGAGGCTGCTGCAGGCAATGTGGCCGGGGAATTCCTCCACGTCTTTCACGACCAGTGTCTTGCCCTCCTTCCAGGATGTGCCGCAGACTCCTTTGCCGTAAGGGATTGTGTAGCAGGCAACAGGGCCCTGGAACGGGCCGAGGTGAAGGATATTGTCCTTGACAAGGTAGAAGCCTGTCCAGAAGAAGCCCATCGTCTCGTGGATCAAGGCGGCGGCGTTGGCAAGGGCTCCAGTGTTGTTGTTCACGCCTTCAGTCAGAGCCTTGAGCTGAGGCAGCATCTGCTCGTATTTTTCTTTCTTTTCCATTGATTGTTCGGATGTTATCTTTACAGGACGCTGGTAAGGTCAGAGAATTTTTCAAGGCGGATAAGGTTCGGATGGTCATATTCCTCTACCCTCTCGTGCTCCCACAGAATTCCAAAAGGAATCAAAACCGCATTGCCTCCCATTTCAAGGACAGGAGCAATATCGCTCTTGAAAGAATTGCCAACCATCACAAACTGTGTCTCAGCGATGCCGTTATGACGGCATAACCTTCTGTATTCCAGAGGTGTCTTATTGGATACTACTTCCACATCGCTGAAGAATTTTCCAAGATTTGAACGCTCTATCTTCGCCTCCTGCTCCAGAGGATCGCCCTTGGTGAAGATGACCATCCGGTAAGTTCCCCTGTCCTGGAGAGCCTTCAGGGTTTCCGTTACGCCAGGAAGCGGGGTGGCAGGGTTGTTGAGAATCCGTCTGCCAATGTGTATTGCTTTGATAATCTGGTCTTCCGGAATGGTGCCGTCGCTGACTCTTATTGCATTCTCCACCAGAGAGATGATGAAAGCCTTGGTGCCGTAGCCAAGAGAATCCATATTGCCGCATTCTGTCTTGTAGAGTGCGGCATACATCTCGTCCCTGGTGCCGTATTCAGACATCAGGGCGCAATAGTCTTCTACCGCAGTGTCAAACAAAGACTGGTTGTCCCAGAGCGTGTCATCCGCGTCAAAGGCAACCAGTCTGATGTCTCTGTCGATGAGGCTGAGCATTAATTACTGGTTCTTGAACAGTTCCTTGATAGTTCCGATAGAACCAAGCAGGTTGGAGGCCTCGTAAGGCAGGTAAACGGTCTTGTTGTCCTTGCCGGAAACCATCTCCTTGAGAGTTGCAATGTACTTGTCTGCAAGCATATAGCTGGCCGGAGACATATTGCTTTCCTTGACTGCCTCGGCGATTCTGCGGATAGCCTCGCTCTCGGCGTTGGCCTGAAGAATCTTTGCCTCGGCGATACCCTGTGCCTGGAGGATCTTGGTCTGCTTCTCGGCCTCAGCGCGGTTGATCTGGGCGGCCTTCAGACCTTCGGACTCGAGGATGGCCTTCTCCTTGTCTCCGGAAGCCTTGAGCACCTTTGCACGCCTTTCACGCTCGGCCTGCATCTGCTGCTCCATGGCGTCGCGAACGCTGATAGGAGGAGTGATATCCTGAAGCTCAACGCGGTTAACCTTTACGCCCCACTTGTTTGTAGCATCGTCCAGCACTGCTCTCAGCTTGGAGTTGATAGTGTCTCTTGAAGTCAGGGTCTGGTCAAGTTCCAGTTCACCGATAACGTTACGAAGGGTGGTCTGGGTGAGTTTCTCGATTGCATAAGGCAGGTTGTCAATCTCATACACAGACTTCATCGGGTCAGTGATCTGGAAGTAAAGCAGCGCGTTGATGGTGGTGGTTACGTTATCCTTGGTAATCACGCTCTGCTTAGGGAAGTCGAACACCTGCTCGCGGAGGTCTATCTTGTCGCTCTGGCGAAGGATCACGTGAGCCGTTCCGTCATATCCCTCAACAACCTTTCTGATGTAAACCTTCCTAGGCTTGTCGATTATAGGCCAAATGATATTGATTCCTGAAGGAAGAGTGGCGTGGTACTTACCGAGCCTCTCAACGATCTTGGTCTCAGACTGCTGGATAACCTTGATTCCAGACAGCACGATCAGTACTACAATCACGATAATCGCGATGAGTATAAGTGTAATTGGTTGCATACCCATTATCATAGCTATTGTTTTTGATGGTTAATAATCTGTTTAATCAGCTCTCTTGACTGTTACAATAACGCTGTCGAGCTTGAGGATCTTAACTCTTGCTCCAAGTTCAATAGGCTGGTCGTCCACAGAAACGGCCTTCCAGTCGTCTCCGTCCACCTTCACCCTGCCCTCTCCGGTTGCAGGATTGATGGCCTCGGATACAATACCGATACGGCCGCTCAGGGCCTCATAGTTAGTCTTGACCTCATTCTTGCCCTTCTTGTAGAAAAGCTTGATGAGCATAGGACGTATGAAAATGAAACTCAGCAGGGTAACTATCGCGAAGATAATCACCTGCCACGTCAGATTAGCGCCGCACAGGGCAGCCACGCAGGAACCTACCGCTCCAAACGAGAAGCAGATAACAGCAATTCCTGTCGTGAAAATCTCAAGGATCAGAAAAACCAGGGCCACTATAAGCCATATATGCCACATTGCCATATCGAGAAGTATTTAATGTTTCAGCCTATAAATATATGAATTAATGACAACATTTCCTATTAGGGTAGCTATTACGGTAAACTTATTCGGATTTAGTTGTTATTTAGGACTCTATGTGCTATATTTGAAAAAACACTTAAAAACTATAATTATGAAAACGTCATTTTATTCCAGATTCATGGTATTGATGCTTGCCGCAATCCTTCTTTCGTTTAGCGGATATGCCCAAAGCAATACTTCAACTCAGGAACAGAATAAAGAAGTAAGGCTAAGAAAGTTAAAGGAAAAGAAGGAAAAGAAGGAAAAAGAAGAGAAGGAAAAAGAAGAGAAGAATAAAGAAATAGCCAAACAAGTTTTAAAGGGCTATGATGAAGCCGCCAAGAAACAGAAGGAGAAGGAACAAGGGCAGAGCTTTATAAATGCCGTCGCCAAGGCCAATAAGGAAAAGAAAGAGCAGGAAGAGAAGCAGAAACAGGCGGAGAAGGAAAAAAAGGATTCTTCTAAAAAAGCCTTTGCAGAGGCCTACAAGAGAGTTTTGGAGAGGGAACAGCTAGAAAAATCCAACAGGAAAAAGTTTTTCAACGAGGGCTTTGAGAAATATGAGAACAAGGACAACGCCAAGGCACTGACACAGACTCCTCTTCAGGACGAAAGCTTGCCTGAGATAATTGTAAACAAGCGTGGTGAAGCGTTTATACTTACCACAAAAAGGGTAAGCGACGAGACATACAACGAGGATATTTTTGTTATGCCT
Source organism: uncultured Bacteroidia bacterium (assembly GCA_902789435.1). GTDB lineage: Bacteria > Bacteroidota > Bacteroidia > Bacteroidales > UBA932 > Egerieousia. Next base: position 11,858 of record CADAOA010000011.1, read on the forward strand.
ACAAAAACGGATATCTATCCGGGAATGCTGGTTTATGCAGATACAGACCTTGCAGACGGGCATCCTACCCCGGTTGGCCTTGATCCGGGAACAGTAACTCTTTACCTGAGCTTTGACAATGGTGGCAATTCTACCCGGACAGGAGTAATCAACGATGCCGACCACGTGATGCAAGCAATCAGAGAGATGCTCAGGGAGAATTCCGGACAATATACACCCCCAATGGATGCAAGTCTAAGGAGCAAGACCTACAGCAGTTCCTCAAAGATGGCATTTGACCTCAATGTAAGCGCAAAGTTCCTGGGTGGCAGCGCAAAAGTCAATATGGAGACAACCTCTTCTGAGACCACGCTCATTGAGGTTAAGGACTATACCGAAACCTATTTCACAGTAACGGCAAAGCTGGAAACAGACAAGTCAAAGTATTTTGGAGAGGATGTGAGGTGGTTTCAGGTTGAAGACAAGATCAACAAGCACGGCCCTATAGCGATGATTTCCTCTGTATCATACGGAAGAAGGGCTTACTGGTTCAAGGAATACAAGACAAAGGACTTCTCGTTTAAGGGTTCTGAAAGTGCTGGCTATGCGGGTTCTAAGGCCAGTTCTGACCAGGAAATCACTGAGCGAAGCGAATCCTCAGACGAATGGATGTACATAAAGGGAGGTGGTGCCGCTCTGGCCAAGGAGATCTTCAAAGGAGAAAAAGCCATAAGAGAAGCTATTTCGGAAGCTGTCGGTGAAAAGATAGGACTGAACAACCAGGGAGTGATACTGACATACCAGACCAAATTCATAGCCAGCGGCCGTGACTGCAAGACTTTCAGCACAGCCTCATATAACGAGACATACTACCAGAAATGCCCGAAGACTATCCGGGTTGAAGTCAAGAACCGCGCCCTTACCGCCGGGCCTTGCATAAAGCTCAAGGTTATGTATAATGTACTGCAAGTGACAGGAAATGAAAGGAGCGGCTACAAATACAGGATTATTAGGGGAAGGGGAGATGGAGAAGATGGTTTTGCCGATTATAAGGAATTTCTTCTTGACAACGATACCAAGAAGAGTGCCAGTCTGCCTCTCAGTGACATTGAAAAGAATTACAAGGCGGATCTCGACAAGTGCTATATTTTTGGGAATATATACTATACAGTACGAAGCAAGACACACGATGCTGCTGGAGTCAAGTGGCACGAAGACGAAAACGGCTGGTTTGCACTCAATGATGTCGTTGACGGGCAGATCATGGTTTATCTGAACGGCAGCTCAAACGCCGGCAAGAGTGTTTATGTACATTCAGACACGACTCCACTGCCTATTGGAAAGAAATAGTCAGGAAAATAGCAAATACCTGAATCCAACAAAAAAGCAGCTGTCAAAAGGCAGCTGCTTTTCTTTTGCGATAACAAATCACAGAGGCTTACTTGACAAGGTCCATACCTGTCTTGATAGCCTCCTCATTCTGAGGAATCAGGCCGTGATGCCTTTCAGGAAGAGTCTTCTTCAGAGCCTTCAGGACGCTCTCGATCTGAACGATCGGATGAAGCTTAAGGTAGCTTCCCAGAAGGATCATGTTGAAGATCTTGATGAGGTTCATCTTGGCTGCAACATCCATAGCGTCAACACGGTAGATATTGATATCCGTACGTGTCGGAGGGATGCTGATTCCGTAACCGTCGTAGATGAGGGTTCCGCCAGGTTTGACAGTCTTCTCGAATTTCTCCATGGAAGGCTGGTTGAGGATGATGGCAGTGTCGTAGGTGGAGAGAATCGGTGAAGAAATCTCCTCGTCACTTACAATAACTGTCACGTTTGCGGTACCGCCTCTCTGCTCAGGACCGTAAGCTGGCATCCAAGTAACTTCCTTGCCCTCGATAAGTCCGGAATATGCAAGGATCTTTCCCATGGACAGAACACCCTGTCCACCGAATCCGGCAATGATTATTTCCTGTTTCATCTTACAATCCTTTTATTGGTTAATGTCTTTGAGGTCACCGATGTTGTAGAACGGGAACATGTTCTCTTCCATCCACTTGTTGGCGTTTGCAGGAGTCTTCTTCCATCCTGAGTTGCAGGTTGAAACCATCTCCACCAGGCAGGAGCCCTTTCCGGCCATGTTGTACTCGAAGGCCTTGCGGATAGCTCTCTTTGCCTTGTTGATGGCGGCAACTGTATGGACGCTCTGCCTTGTTACATAGCAGGTTCCTTCCAGCTGTGCTGCAATGTCCGCGATCTTGAGAGGATAACCGTGAAGCTTGGCATCCCTACCGTAAGGGCAGGTAGCTGTCTTCATTCCGAGCAGGGTGGTTGGAGCCATCTGTCCGCCGGTCATACCGTAGATAGCGTTGTTGATGAAGATGATGGTGATGTTCTCGCCACGGTTCAGGGCGTGGATAGTCTCTGCAGTACCGATGCAGGCCAGATCACCGTCTCCCTGGTATGTGAACACCAGGCGGTCAGGCCACAGCCTCTTGATGGCGGTTGCCAGTGCAGGAGCCCTTCCGTGAGCGGCCTCCTCCCAGTCTATATCTATATACTTGTATGCGAATACGGCGCATCCCACAGGAGAAACTCCGATGGTCTTGTCTGCCATTCCCATATCTGCAATCACCTCTGAAATAAGCTTGTGCACAACTCCGTGGCTGCAGCCAGGGCAATAGTGCATAGGTGTATCGTTCAAAAGCTCAGGCTTCTGGTACACCAGGTTCTCGGGTTGTATTATTTCTTTGATATCCATAACGCATCCTCCTTATTTCATCATTTTCTTGAGTTCTCTTACAACCTCGTCCGGAGCAGGAATGATTCCGCCAAGACGTCCGTAGTGGTTTACAGGAATCTTGCCATTTACAGCAAGGCGGATGTCCTCCACCATCTGGCCGGCGTTGATTTCAAGAGAAAGTATACCCTTTACCTTGTTGGAAAGAGCCTCGATTTCCTTGTATGGGAATGGCCAAAGGGTGATAGGACGAAGCAGTCCGACCTTTATGCCTTCCTTTCTTGCATCCTCGATAGCCTTCTTGGCGATTCTGGCAGCGGAACCGAATGCGCAGATAGCGTATTCAGCATCCTCCAGCATGAATTCCTCGAACCTTACTTCCTTTTCCTGGATCTCTGCATATTTCTTCTGGATGCGGATGTTGATCTCCTCCATCTTTGCAGGGTCCAGCTCAAGGGAAGTGATTACGTTAGGCTTTCTTGTCTTTGGTCTTCCGGTAGCAGCCCAAGGGCACTCCTTGATAATCTGCTCCTCGGTCCTTCTCGGCTTGAAAGGAGGAAGTACAACCTTCTCCATCATCTGGCCGATAACACCGTCTGAAAGAATCATTGCAGGGTTTCTGTACTTGAATGCAAGTTCAAATGCAAGATCCACGAAATCAGCGGTCTCCTGAACTGAAGAAGGAGCCAGGACTATCAGGTGATAGTCTCCGTGTCCACCTCCCTTGCAGCTCTGGAAGTAGTCTGCCTGGCTAGGCTGGATGGTTCCCAGACCTGGGCCGCCGCGGCTTACGTTAACAACAAGACAAGGAATCTCGCAGCCGGCCATATATGACAGGCCTTCCTGCATAAGGCTGATGCCAGGGCTGGAAGAAGAGGTCATAACCTTCTTTCCGCAGCCTGCTCCGCCGTAAACCATGTTGATAGAAGAAGTCTCACTCTCAGCCTGGACAACTACCATACCGGTGGTTTCCCAAGGTTTCTGCTCGGCAAGGGTCTCGAGCACTTCGCTCTGAGGAGTGATTGGATACCCGAAGTATCCGTCACAGCCGCAACGGATTGCCGCATGGGCAATGGCCTCGTTGCCTTTCATCAAAGTAATTTCCTGATCTGCCATAATTTATTCCTCCTTTTTACGGTAGACGGTTATACATCCGTCAGGACAAACTACAGCACAAGAGGTACAGCCGGTGCAAGTGTCTTCCTTGACGGTGACGGCATAGTTGTACCCCTTACGGTTAACGCTCTTGTCGCTCAGAGCGAGAACCTGGAATGGACACGCAACCACACACAAGCCGCATCCCTTGCAGCGCTCGGTGTTGATTACGGTCGCACCTTTCATCTTAGCCATAGTGTTATAATTAGTATTGGTTTGAATTTCTATTGGTTATACATATCCTTGTTGAAGAAGTCCAGTATGTCGTTAGCCATCTGGTAAGCCTGCTTTGCGGGGGAGTCCGGGTTTATCGCCATAGCCTGAAGGTAGTTGTTTATGGCTCCCTGCCAGTCCCCTTTCTTGCGGTAGGCGTTGCCCAGGATGTAATAGGCGAAGTCAAGTTCCTCAGTCTGGGTGGAAATGTATCTTTCCGCCTCAGAGATGGCCTTGTCAGCGCCTTCCTCGTAGAGTATGGTCTCCAGTTCCAGGGCAGTCATCTGTCTTCTTCCCAGAGGATTAGCAATCTACAAACATAACCCAGCCGAAGCGGTCTTCCAGGGTTCCTTTCTGGATGCCGATAATCTGGTCGTACAGGGCACGTGACTTCACGCCGCACTCCTGGGTGAAGTTGTAAACGTGGCAAGGATTCTCGTCCTCAAGGCGAACCTTGTCGTCGATTCTGCAGATAGGAGTGATAACCACTGCGGTTCCGCAAGAGTTTACCTCGTCAACCTCAGCCAGTTCAGTCACAGGAATATGCCTCATCTCAACGTTCATTCCAAGATCCTTGGCAACAGTTCTCAGGCTGGCGTTTGTGATGGATGGAAGCACGCTGTCACTGTCCGGAGTGATGTAGGTGTTGCCCTTTATCGCGAAGAAGTTGGAAGATCCGAACTCCTCGATATACTTGTGAGTCAAAGCATCGGTGAACAGAAGCTCACGGTAACCCTGCCTGTGGGCCAGGTTGTAAGGATGGAGGCTCTGGGCGTAGTTTGCGCCGATCTTGTAGCTTCCGGATCCGTTAGGAGCGGCACGGTCGTGGTTTCTGGCAATTACCGCGGTACCTGGAACAAGGATCTTGTCTCCAGAGTAAGTTCCTACAGGAGAAGCCATTACTATGAATGTAGATTCTGCTGAAGAACGGATACCGAGCTGAGGGTTGCTTCCTATAAGAAGAGGCCTCAGATAGAGCGATGCTGTTGTTTCATATGGCGGAATGTACTCCGCATTCTTCTCCACAGCCATTACGCACATCTGGACAAACTGCTCGATTGAAGGAGCGGCCAGGTCCAGGAACTTTGCGCTGCGGATCATTCTCTTTGCATTCTCTTCCGGGCGGAACAGACGAACCTTTCCGTCCACTCCCCTGAAGGCCTTCATACCCTCGAAGCAGGATGATCCATAGTGCAGAACGCCTGCATAAGCGCTCAGTGCAATGTTAAAATCAGATGATATAACCGGGGCGGACCATGCTCCGTCCTTGAATGTGCTGTAGACAATGTAATCTGTCTTAGTGTAAGAGAAAGACATCTTTCCCCATTCTAGATTCTTCATATTCTATTCTAAAAATAAAATTTGCTATTGGTTTATAGTAGTCACAAATATAACAAATTTTCAACTCAACGCAAAAAAATCGAAATAATTTTTAAGCAAAAATCAAGAAATCAACAAATTTTTCCACAAAGAACACATTTCCCCTTTTTAAGTATCTTTGCGGGCATAAAATAAAGTCCTATGTTTCAGAGAATAATCAACTCCTGTGTAAAACTGGTCCAGAAATACCTCCCGGATCCGTTCATTTTTGCGGTAATCCTTACCCTGATTGCAGCCTGCATCGCGATGCCTGTCTGCCACCAGAGCCCGATAGAAGTCATAGAGCACTGGGGCAACGGCGTGTGGAGCCTTCTGGCCTTTGCAATGCAGATGGCTTTGGTTCTGGTCTGCGGCTCGACCCTGGCTTCTGCACCAATAATAAAGAAAGGTATCAGCGCCCTGGCTTCCCTGCCAAAGTCCCCTGCCGGAGCAATCGCTTTGGTTACAGGCATATCTGCAGTGGCCTGCTGGCTCAACTGGGGTTTCGGCCTTATCGTGGGAGTGATTTTCGCCAAGGAGATCGCCAAGAAACTCCGAGGAGTTGACTACCGCCTTCTGATTGCTTCCGCCTACAGCGGCTTCGTAGTATGGCATGCCGGCCTTTCCGGCTCTATTCCTCTGACAATGGCCACTCCCGGCGCCGGCCTTAAGGAAATCACCCGTGGAGCCGTTGAGAACCCCGTCCCTATTTCCAGCACCATCCTGGACCCTCACAACCTGATCATTGTTGCCATCGTGATAGTGGCCCTGATACTTGTCAACTCCCTGATGCACCCTAAAGGAGAGAATGTCATCGCGATAGATCCTGCCCTCCTGAAAGAAGAAGAGCCTGCTCCTAAGGCAAAGGCCACATCCCCTGCTGAGCATCTGGAAAACAGCAGGATACTGAGCTGGATCATCTCGATTATGGGCTTCGCCTTCCTGATTATTAAGCTCACCAAGGGTGGCAGCATAGACCTTAACTTTGTGATTATGCTCTTCCTGTTTGCCGGAATCATCCTTCACGGCAACCCGCTTTCATACGTGAGAGCATTCGGAAAAAGCGCCACTGGAGCCGCAGGAATCCTGCTCCAGTTCCCGTTCTACGCCGGTATAATGGGTATTATAATGGGTACGGGAGAAAGCGGAATCTGCCTTGGAACCGAGGTCAGCAACGCCTGCATCTCCATCTCCAACCATACCACCTATCCTCTTCTGACATTCCTCTGCGCGGCAATTCTGAACATGTTCGTTCCTTCAGGCGGCGGCCACTGGGCAATCCAGGCCCCGATAATGTTCACTGCCGGTGCTCAACTTGATGTGGACCCTGGCCTTACGGGAATGGCTATCAGCTGGGGAGACGCCTGGACAAACCTCATCCAGCCGTTCTGGGCACTTCCTGCCCTTGCCATAGCCAAGCTCAACGCAAGGGATATCATGGGATTCTGCCTGATAGACCTGTTCGTTACCGGCGCTATCATCTGCACCGGTCTTCTGGTCTGGGCCTAGACTATCTGGTTTCCGGTAAAGAGTTCGTAATACTTGCCCTTCTGGGCGAGAAGCTCGTTGTGCTTTCCCCTTTCGATTATCCTTCCGTGATCCATTACCATAATGTAATCGGCATTGAGGATGGTTGAAAGGCGGTGGGCGATGACAAATGTTGTCCTTCCTTTCATAAGTTCATCCATTCCCTGCTGGATAAGTTTTTCGGTTCGGGTATCTATTGATGAAGTTGCCTCGTCAAGAATCAGCACTGGAGGAGCGGCAACAGCAGCCCTGGCAATTGCAAGGAGCTGTCTTTCTCCCTGTGAGAGGTTGCCTCCGTCGGCGCCGATTACGGTGTCGTAGCCGAACGGAAGACGCCTTATGAAGTTATGGGCGCAAACAAGCTTGGCGGCTTCAATGCACTCGGTATCTGTGGCGTCCAGCCTGCCATAGCGGATGTTGTCAATCACCCTGCCGGTGAAAAGATGGGTTTCCTGAAGCACAATGCCCAAACTTTTTCTCAGCGAGTCTTTTTCTATATCCCTGACATCCAGGCCGTCATAGACAATCTTTCCGTCCTGGATTTCATAGAAGCGGTTGATCAGGTTGGTGATGGTGGTCTTTCCGGCACCGGTTCCGCCCACGAAAGCGATCTTCTGGCCAGGATATGCGGTAAGGTTGATGTCGTAGAGAACCTGCTTGCCCTCCACATAAGAGAAGTCCACATCGCTGAGGCTGACTTCTCCCTTAAGAGGAATGGTCTTTCCTTCAGGGGTTTTCCAGCACCACTGGCAGTCTCCGGTCTTCTCCAGGGTAACCTTGCCCTCGTTCACCTCCACCTTCTGGTCCATAAGGTCATAGACCCTGTCGGAACCCACGCTGGCCATCACTATGCTGTTGATTTCGTTGCTGATTTGGGTTACAGGCCTTGTAAAGTTCTTGTGCAGAGTGAGGAAGGCAACTAGTGTACCGAGAGTGAGGACGGAGCCGTTAAGGCCGCAGAAGAACCATCCGCTGAGAGCGGAAAGGGCTATGGCAGCTCCGGCAGTGGCTATGAACACATATCCAAGGTTGCCCAGGTTGCCGTTGACAGGCATCACTATGTTGCCGATCTTGTTGGCGTTATAGACGCTGCTGCGGAGTTCCTCGTTCAAGGCGGAGAACTGGTCGATGGCCTTCTGCTCGTGGCAGTAAACCTTCACAACCCTCTGGCCGGAAACCATTTCCTCGATGAAGCCGTTCACCTTGCCAAGCATCTCCTGCCTTTTCTTGAAATATCTCTTGGAGATGGTTCCGAGCTTTCTTGTCACGATATACATTATGACAGCCATCACAATCGATATCACGCTCAGCGGGATGCTAAGGACAATCATGCTCACGAAGGTGGAGATGACTGTAACCAGGCTCTGGAACAGCCTCGGGATGGTCTGGCCTATTACCTGGCGGAGAGTGTCCACATCGTTGGTATAGACGCTCATTATGTCTCCGTGGCTGCGGGAGTCGAAGTAACTCAGCGGCAGCCTTTCCATATGCTCGAAAAGATTGTGCCTTAGAGTCTTGAGGGTTCCCTGGCTGATATAAACAGTAAGTATGCTGTGCAGATAGGAAGCCCCCATTCCTATAATCAGGACAGCGGCCAGCTTGACCAGGGCTATGGCCAGCGGTGAATAGTCCGGAGCGGCCTGCCCTATCATCGGAACCACGTAGTCGTCCAGCAAGGTCTTGGTAAACAATGTGGAAGCCAGGGTAGCAAGAGTGGAGACAAGGATGCACAGCAAGACTACAGCGATCCTCCATTTGTTGTCGCGGAGAATCAGCCCGAAAAGCCTCGCCACGGTAGACAGCTTAAGCTTGCCTGCCGGCGGTGTAAATCCAGGTCCTCGTCCTTGTCCAGGTACTCTCATTTGGTTTCGTCAAAGTCTCCTTCGCCTCCGGATGTCTGCATGGTGTAGATATCCTTGTATATATCGTTGTTCTTCAATAAGTTGTCGTGAGAATCAAATCCCTTTACACGGCCATCGTCCATCACGATTATCTTGTCCGCGTGCTGGATGCTCAGTATCCTGTGGGATATGATAATCTTGGTGGTGCCAGGAATCCTCTCGGCAAAAGTCTGGCGGATCTTGCCGTCCGTTGCGGTATCCACAGCCGAGGTGGAATCATCCAGAATCAGCACCTTCGGCGACTTGAGAAGAGCCCTTGCAATGCAGAGCCTCTGCTTCTGGCCGCCGGAGAAATTGGCTCCGCCCTGCTCCACGACGGTGTTGTAGCCGTCCGGAAGGGCCGAGATAAACTCGTCCGCGCAGGCGGAGATGCAAGCCTGGCGGCATTCCTCTTCCGTAGCGTCCTCCTTGCCCCAGCGCAAGTTGTCCAGGATGGTTCCGCTGAAAAGCGTATTTTTCTGAAGCACAACGGCTACATCGTTTCTAAGCCTCTGGATATCATACCTGCGCACATCCACTCCACCTACCCTTACAGCGCCCTTGCTAACGTCATACAGACGGCTGATCAGCGATCCGAGCGTGCTCTTTCCGCTGCCTGTTCCGCCGATTATTCCGATAGTCTGCCCGGCTTCTATCCTGAGATTGATGTCTACAAGAGAGTAATCTCCGCCCTCCTTGTAGGAAAAGCAAACGTGGTCAAACTCAATGCTGCCGTCCCTTACTGTCTCGACAGGAGACTCATCTTCAGCCATATCCGGCTCCTCGTCAATCACCTGGGCAATTCTCTTCACGCTGGCCGCGCTCTGGGTGAGCTGAACGAATATCATCGAGAGCATCATCAGAGACTGAAGCACCATCATAACGTACGAGAACAGAGATGTCAGCTGGCCGGTGGTGAGACTGCCTTCCACTATGTAATGCGCTCCAAACCAGCTCAGTGAGATTATACAGCCGTAGACCACCAGATTCATCACAGGCCCGTTGAGAGCCATAATGGCTTCGGCCTTCACGTTCAGCCGGAACAGACTCAAAGCAGCCTTGTCCAGCTTGCTCAGCTCGTGATGCTCCCTGACATAGGCCTTCACCACCCTTATCGCGGAGACATTTTCCTGCACAACAGCATTCAGGCTGTCGTACTTGCGGAAAATCTGCTGGAACAGCCTGCTGGCCCTCACTATGATAAGACTTAGAAGAGTAGCCAGTATCACGATGGCCACAAGGAAGATCACGCTCAGCCTGGAGTTTATGAAAAAACACATCACCACGCTGGAAATCAGGTTCAAAGGAGCGCGGAAAGATACCCTTAGAAGCATCTGGATAGCACCCTGGATATTGGACACGTCCGTTGTCATCCTGGTTACCAGGCCGGCAGTGGAATACTTGTCTATGTCGGAGAAGGAAAACCTCTGGATGTTCCTGTACATGGCATCACGGAGATTGGCTGCTATGCCTGTGGAAGAATATGCGGCAAACCTTCCCGCCAGAATGCCGAACAGAAGGCTAAGAAACGCCATACCCACCATATACATCCCATACTTGTACACGTTCGGCATGCTTCCGGCATTGATGCCTTTATCTATGATTGAGGCAGTTACATACGGAATCAGCACCCCAAGGACAACCTCGGCCGCCGTCCACACCGGAGTGAGGAAAGCGGCAGTCTTGTACTGCTTGAACTGTCTGTAGATGGTTCTGTACATAACAAATGGTAACCTGCATCAAATTTACGAAAAAAACCGCTTCGGCGGCTCGGGGTATCTGACAAGACTTGTCAAAGTGAGTCCTTATTGTTAAATTTGTAGGAACTAAGACTAACGGATTATGGCAGACAATTATCTGGGAAAGAAAATGGAAGACCTCGCTTCCAGGAAAAAGGTTGTAAAAAGAGTCTCGGCGACCAAGAGTCTGGACACGCTTCTGCTCAAAAACCGCAGCTGCAGGACCTGGGATCCGTCGTATGTGGTTACAGAAGAACAGCTTAAGAAGATCGTTGAGGTTAACACCAAGATTCCTTGCGCCAAGAACCAGCAGGTGCTCAGGTTCAAGCTGCTGACGGGAACAGAGGCGGCGGAGTTCTGCCCGTTCATAAAGCTCGGGGCACTTCTTCCGGACATGAAATTCCCGCCGGAAGGCGGCGAGCCGTCTGCTTTCATAATAATATGCTCCACTATTCCTGAGAACAAGTGGGTGGACATGGACCTGGGGATATCTGCCCAGAGCATGCTGCTCAAGGCCACGGAGATGGGCCTTTCCGGCATCTGCATCGGGGCTTTCAACAAGGAGAAAGCCAAGAGCCTGGTTCCTGATGGACTCGATCCGGTTCTGGCCATTGCCCTGGGCAAGGGAGCCGAGAAGTACCAGATCCTCCATATCGCTGAGGAAGAAAGCCATAACTACTTCAGAGAAAACGGAATACACTATATTCCAAAAGTACGGATAGAAGATTTGATCATTAAATAAAGATGCTATGGATCAGCCCAAAGTAGAGAGAATGCTGCGCCTGATGATGCTTCTGGCAGGAAGCCGCAACTACACCGTGAATGAACTTGCAGACAAGCTGGAGACTTCCTACAGGTCTATCTACCGTTATATAGATACATTCAAGGAGGCCGGCTTTGTTATCCACAAAAGCGGTGACTGCTACCATATTGCAAAGGAAAGCCCCTTCTTCAAGGACATTTCCCAGCTGGTGCACTTCACCGATGAGGAAGCCTATATGGTCAACCGCCTGATAGACGGCATAGACGACACCAATGTAATCAAGCAGAACCTGAGAAGAAAACTGGCCACCATCTACAGCATATCTTCCGTGGCCGACGTGGTGGTCAAGACCGAGAACGCGGGCAATGTAAACGCCCTGATTGAGGCCATCCAGGAAAAGAAGCAGGTTGTACTGAAAGACTACGCAAGCTCCCACACCGGAAAGGTGGCAGACCGCAAGGTGGAGCCTTACAAGTTCACTACCAACTACATATCAGTATGGTGCTACGACCTTGCAGACGGCCGTAACAAACTATTCAAGACGGAAAGGATGGGCTCGGTGAAGGTTACGGAGAAAGACTGGACCAACGAAAAAGACCACAAGGCTGAGTTCATGGACATATTCCGTTACAGCAGCTCCGAAACCGAGGAAATTGAACTCAGGCTCAGCCTCCGGGCAAAAAACCTCATAGAAGAGGAATATCCCCTGAGCGGCAAGTACATAACACGGGAAGACGACACTCACTGGATACTCAAGACCCAGATATGCTCCCCTTTCGGCGCAGCCCGTTTCATAGCCGGACTTGCCAATGACATAGAAATCATCAAGGGCGGCAAAATCCGCCGGTACCTGCATAAATACGCTAAGGACCTGTCCAGAATCTGATGAGAAGCAGGCTGACATTCATACTGAGGTATTATGCGATCCTGGTGGCTGTTTTCATCCTCCAGAAACCCCTCTTCATGCTCTTTGCCGGCAAAGGTCACAGTTTCTCCCTTGCTGACTGTCTGAGCGTAATGTACCACGGGGCGGGTATGGACCTGTCCACTTCCGCTTATGTTTCCATCATTCCGTGGATTGTTGTACTGGCAAGCATTTTCATCCACAAACTCAATCCCAGAAAGGTTCTGAGGCTGTACCACATTATTGCCGCACTGGCCCTCAGCCTGATCTTTGTCGCCGACATATCCCTTTACCCATTCTGGCAGTTCAAGCTGGACGCATCGGTGTTTCTCTATCTCGACAGTCCCGGGGAGGCCACTGCCAGTGCTTCCACCGGTTATCTGATTATCAGGATACTGGCCATATTGGCCTATGCCATCATAATCTATGCCCTGCTTAACCGGACAACACCTAAATCCTTCGATTACTCATCTGAAAAGCGCTCCGGCAAATCCCTGGCGTTTTTTGCCCTTATCATTGCAGGAGGTCTTCTCTTCCTTGCCATAAGGGGTGGAGTCAAGGAATCCGTTATGAATGTCGGAAGGGCCTATTTCAGTCAGGACCAGTTCCTTAACCACAGCGCCGTAAACCCGGCATTCAGCCTGTTTTCATCCATCGGCAAAACCAAGGACCTTTCAAGGCAATACCGCTTCATGGATGAGGATAAGGCAAAGCGGCTGTTCAACGACTTCTACACCCAGGGAAGAGATACATCGCTGAGCATAAGGCTACTGAATACACAAAAACCCAATATCCTCGTAATCGTGATGGAGAGTTTCGGCTCCACTTACACCAACCCGACTGATCCTGAGTACACGTCCCAGAGCGTCACCCCTAACTGGTGGAAGATTGCAAAGGAAGGCATTCTGTTCAACAATCTCTGGTGCAACAGCTACCGCACCGACAGGGGCACTGTCTCCATTTTCAGCGGATTTCCGGCTTTCCCAAAGACATCGCTGATGAAACAGCCGAAGGTTGTGGAAAAGCTCCCGAGGCTTGCAGAGGCCTTTATAGTCAAGGGCTACCAAACCCATTTCCTTTACGGCGGAGACATCAATTTCACAAACACCAAAGGCTACCTGATTACCAATGGATTCCGCAACATTGTCTCCGATACGGATTTCTCTGCAAAAGAGCAGAGAACCAACAAGTGGGGAGTGGATGACGCCATAACCTTTAAATTCCTGGAAAAACAGCTCCGGAGCCTGGAAAGCCCGTGGTTCTACGGCTTTCTCACCCTGTCCAGCCACGAGCCGTTCGACGTCCCTGACAAGATTCTGGAAGACAAGGTCTACAATTCCGCCGCCTACACAGACAGATGTCTGGGAGAATTCATCCGGAGCCTGAAGGAAAGTTCCCTCTGGGAGGATCTGCTGATAATTATCCTCCCCGACCACAATATGCTCTACAGACAATCCTACAGCCCGGAATACTTCCGTTGCCGCATGATCTGGACCGGAGGAGCCATAACAGAGCCAGGAATAGAAATTAACACGATCCTTAACCAGAGTGATGTTGCCGCCACTCTTATGGCCCAGCTTGGAATGGATATAAAAGACTTCCCTCTGAGCCGCAACATTCTCTCCCCATCATACATCAATCCAGGCGCTTTCTGCTGCTACAACAACGGCTTTGTCATCGCCGACAGCCTTTCTTCAATTATCTATGACCTTGATAAGGAAAGTGTTAAGGAAAGCGGTTCAGACAAAGCCGAGACCGGCAAGGCTCTACTCCAACGCATTAAAATTGCGTATTAGTGGTGTAAAGTTGTAAATATTAGAGATTTTTTATACTTTTGCGCAAAGAAGATGCAAACGTGTTTGCGTTAAGTATTTGATATGTCTGTTACCTCAAACGCCCTGCTGAGGCACATAACCATAGATGCCTGCCTGAGAGATACCGCCCACAAGTATACCCTCCAGGATCTTATTGCCGCCTGTACCAGAGCAGTTAAGGAGAACAGCAAAGGCAAACTGAAGGACAATTTTGCAGTGTCTACCAGGACGGTCCAGCTTGACCTTCAGATGATGAGAGACAAGAAAAAGGGCTATAACGCCCCTATCGTGGTCTACGAGCAGAAATACTACAAATATTCTGATCCGGACTATTCAATTGGCAACGCAAACGTCAAGCAGACAACCCTTACCCCGCTTTCAGAGATAGCGGAAACGCTGGAAAGATACTCAAGGATGGCCGGAATGGAATCTTTGGAAGGAGCTGTGGACCTTATCCGGGAATGCCTGGAGGTTAAGGTAAGCGGAGCTTTCCAGAAGATACGCCGTCAGAAAGCCGCAAAGCCGTCCGGAGGAGCGTTCCTGGACATTATAAAGGATGCGCTGATTCATCGCAGAGTATTGAGCCTTAGCTTTATAGATGAAAGAGGAAATGCCCGGGAGGTAATATTCTACCCTCTTCACCTGACCACTTGGAAAGACAAATGGTTCTGCCTGGGATATGTAGACGGAAAGGAAGGGATCCAGGCTGTGCAGACTGATTGCGTTACAAGTTATTCCTATGCGATACTTCCATTCCCGCCAAACTACAGGTTCAACGCAGACGAGTATTTTGCGGACATAATCGGAATAAGCAGGCCTGCGGAAAAGAAGGAAGACATTGTATTCAAAGCAGATGGATGCATATCCAGATACCTGATACAGAATCCTCTGCACCAGTCTCAGAAATTAACCGGCAAGGACGAGGACGGAAGCTGTACGTTCAGGGTTTCACTGATTCCTAACGAAGAATTCTTCAGATGGATTTACGAGATGCATCCTTACGTGACAATCCTGTCTCCAAAGCATCTGGAAAACAGGTCGTGGGACTTTATACGCAATGTGGTTTCAGACCTGCCTAGCCCTGTTCCGGCAACCGAAGCCAAATCCAGGAAGGATAAGGACAACAAGAAAAAGAAGAAACAGCAGGACAAGCCGGAGGAAGATCTTTTCTCATCGCTGTTCTGATTTGATTCGTTTGACCTGTTTACAATGAACAAGAAAGGCAACAAGCCCATAGTGGCTCTGATATACGACTTTGACGGGACATTAGCCCCGGGAAACATGCAGGAATACTCCTTCATCAACGCCGTGGGAAGAAACAAGGAAGAATTCTGGGGGGAAACCCACGTCATGGCGCAAAGGCAGGATGCTGACGGAGTCCTGATCTACATGCTGTTGATGCTTGAGGAAGCCAGAAGAAAAGGAATTCGCCTGACTCGCAAACGCCTGCGCTCATTTGGAAGGGCCATCACCTATTTCAAAGGTGTTGAAACCTGGTTTTCAAGAATAAAGGAAATTGGAAGGAGAGAAGGAGTCATCGTTGAACATTATATCAATTCCTCTGGCCTTCTGGAAATTATGCAGGGCACCAGCATTGCCCGGGAATTCAAGGCAATCTTTGCCAGTTCTTTCTACTACGACAAGGAGGGATGCGCAATCTGGCCGGCCTCAGCCGTGAACTACACCAACAAGACGCAGTTCCTGTTCAAGATAAACAAGGGAATCCTCAACATCCACGACAGCGAAAAGATCAATTCCTCTGTGCCTGAGGAAGAAAAGAGAGTGTCTTTCTCGAATATGATTTATTTCGGCGATGGGGAGACGGACGTGCCGTGCATGAAACTCACCCGCCAGCTGGGAGGTACTTCCATTGCAGTCTACAACAACTCCGAAGCTTCAAAAGAGGTGGCCCAGAGGCTTTACGAACAACACAGGGTAAGCTTTACCTGCCCCGCTGATTACAGCAAGGGAAGCCTCGTGGAGGAAATCGTGACCAAGTTGATCAGGAAGATTAAAGCAGACAGCGATTTATCGTCTCTTCGATGAGATCAGCGCAGCCATCTATTCCCAGAAAACTGGAATTCAAGCACATATCATAACTCTCGGCAGCTCCCCAGGTCTTGAAGGAGTAGTCACCGTAATATGAAGCCCTCTTGCGGTCCCCCTTCTGGAGAAGATCCGAGAGTTTCTCGTCTGAAATGCCTACGGAATCACCGTACTTGTTTACGGTGCGCACTCTTTTTATGCGGTCCTCCATAGATGCGGTGATGAAGACATTGAAGCATCCGGGAACATCCCTGAGGATATAGTCGGCACATCTTCCGACAAATATCGTCGAGCCCTCAGAGGCCAGTTTCCTGATGACCTCACTCTGGATGGTGAAAATGGTATTGCTGTTGTAGACGCTTGGCTTGAAGGTGTTTGAAATGACCTCGGCGAAAGAGGAAAGGCTGAATCCCGTGTTCAGGGAAAGATTGTCCTTCTCGTCCTCCTTGGCGAAAACCGAATGGTCCAGGCCGCTCTCCTTGGCGGCAAGGGTCAGAAGCTCCTTGTCATAGACCTTGATGTTGAAGCGTTTCCCCAGTTCACGGGCCACGTCGAGCCCTCCGGCTCCTATCTGTCTTCCGATGTTTATGTGAATATGCTTTTCCATACTATGACTGGATTTGGGATGTCTGTAATTCCTGTTCCTTGAGTTTCATCTTGAATTCCTTCCTCTGCCTTAGAAGCAGCCAGAGAGTCAGGATGCTGGCAACGACGTCTGAGATCGGGAGGCTCCACCACACTCCGTCCACACCCATAATTGGCGGAAGAACCAGTAGCAGCGGAAGCAGGCAGATCGCCTGTCGGCTCAGGCTCAGGAAAATGGCTTTCTTGGCCTTGCCGATGCTCTGGAAGAAGTTGGTCGTAACCATCTGGAAACCGATTATCGCAAAGGCTACGAAGTTGATTCTCATGCCTCTTACGGTGTGCGCCAGCAGTTCCTCGTCATCGGTGAATATCTCTGCAAGTTGCCTCGGGAAGAGTTCCGTTACTATAAAGAAAAGGGTTGTCACGACGCTGGCCCAGAATATGGATATGTTCAGGACCTTGGAAACCCTGTCGTGCTTCTGGGCCCCGTAATTGTATCCGGCTATAGGCTGCATGCCCTGGTTGATTCCCATCACGATCATCACGGCAATGAATCCCAGCCTGTTCTGGATGCCGTAGGCCCCTATCGCCATATCCCCGCCGTAGATGTTCAGCTGCTTGTTAATGACTATCACGATGATGCATGCGCAGGCGTTCATCAGGAAAGGAGCCATTCCGATGGAGAAAGTCTGTGAAATGATCTTCCTCTTCAGGCGATAGATACCCTTCTGCAGATGTATCACACGGCTCTTGTCGGAGACCAGGCTGAATACGTAGATCATCGCCAGGAACTGGGACAGAACCGTAGCTATGGCCGCTCCCCGGATACCCCACTTGAATACCATAATAAACAGATAGTCAAGCACAAAGTTTATGGCAACGGTGAAAATTGTGGCTCCCATCGCCTTCTTGGGAAGGCCCATAACCCTCACCACGGCATTAAGGCCGAAATACAGGTGCGTAACCACATTGCCAAGGAGAATGATGAACATATATTCCCTGGCATAGGTTATCGTGTTCTCGCTGGCACCGAAGAAGTAGAGAATCGGATCAAGAAATGCAATTATAACCGCCATAAAGACCAGGCCGGTTATTAAGTTCAGCACCACTGAGTTGCCGAGAACCTTGTTGGCCGTGTCGTAGTTTTTCTGGCCCAGGAGAACGCTGATAAGGGTGGCGGCTCCCACTCCCACGAGAGTTCCCACGGCGGCGCTGAGGTTCATTATCGGGAACGTCAGGGCCAGACCCGCCAGAGCCAGGGAACCAACTCCCTGACCGATGAATATGCTGTCGCACATGTTGTAGAGCGACGATGCCGTCATTGCAATTATCGCCGGCACAGCATATTGTCTTAAGAGCTTGGATATTTTTTCAGTACCAAGTTCGGTAGGGATTATAACAGCCATAAATTTTTTATTACTTTTGCACCCGCAAACGCCATCTTAGCTCAGTCGGTAGAGCAACGCATTCGTAACGCGTAGGTCTGGAGTTCGAACCTCCAAGATGGCTCTTCTTTTTTTACTACCAGTTCAAGATTTTCTTGAAGTCGTAGGTCTCAGGATCCGGCACGTATTTCTTTGCCGCCTCGTAATCCTTAGGAGTGATATAGTGCATGATGTACTCGAAGATCATGTTCACCTTGTCCTGATGGATGTTCACGCCTCTTGGCGGAATCTTTCCGGTTGCAGGATCCTGCATATCCTTCAGGTACAGGCTCTTGATATTTCCGTTCAGGTCGAGGTAAACCATACATCCGGTAATGCCCTGCTTGAAGAGCTTGTAAACTCCCATACCCAGCTCAGTGCAGTAAACCAGGTCGTAAGCATGAGGGGTGATGCAGCGGATTTCGTATCCGATCTCCACCGGACGGATCTTAACCTTGATTCCGAGCTGCTTTAGCTTGACGTCAAGGATATCGTTGAACATCTGTGCCTTGGAAATCTTTCCAAGTTCAGGATGACCGTGCTCGTCGTAAGAGAATCTCACTCCATATTTCTCGAGTTCCTCAGGAGAGAAGCCCTCGAAAACGCCCTCTGAGATGATGATCGCACCGTAGTCTATTCCCAGGATCTTTCTCTTGATGATGGCTGAAACCGCCATGTTGAGAATCTTCTCCACGGAAATGTCGCTCTTGTTGAACATCTCCGGAATCACGATCATAGGGAAATGGTTGGTGTAGCCGATTGCCAGAGCAAGGTGTCCAGCGCTTCTTCCCATTGCGGAAATCACGAACCAGTTGTGGCTTGTGCGTGCGTCCTCATAGACTGTAGCCGCAATCCTTGAACCCTCTCCCTTTGCGCTCTGGTATCCGAACGTAGGGATGTTCTGTGGCAGAGGAAGGTCGTTGTCTATTGTCTTTGGAACGTGTATGTTGGATATAGGGAAATTCTTTGCTTTCAGGAACTTGGCAATGCGGTTTGCAGTGGATGCGGTATCGTCTCCTCCAATCGTAACCAGCAGTTCTATATTGTTGTCCTGGAAGAATTTAAGGTTGAAGTTCTTGTCAAAATCCTCCTGTGTAGGTTTGAAGCGGCTCATCACCAGGTAAGATCCTCCGCGATTGAAGATATCATCCGCCTTGAAGAAATCCAGTTCCACATAATTTGGATTCTCTGAAAAAAGGCCCTTGTAACCTCCATGGAGGCCGAGCACGCGGTAACCGTTGCTCAAGAAAGTTTTTGTGATACTGCCAACTACAGTGTTCATTCCCGGGGCTGGACCGCCGCCTGTGAGGATAACGATAGATTTTTGCATAATACGATAACTATAAATCGGGGGCAAATGTAAGAAAATTTGCGTATTTTTAGTTAAATTTGGCATCTTGTAATAACTGTATGGACGTAAACGAAGCAAGACATAGGATAGATGCCCTCAGAGAGGAAATCAATGCCCACAACAGGCATTATTATCTGGAGAACTCGCCCACGATTTCGGACTACGAGTTCGACCTTCTTCTCAGGGAACTGATCCAGCTGGAAGAGCTGTATCCTCAGTTCAAGAGTCCGGATTCCCCTACCGCCAAGGTGGGAAGCGACCTTGAAACTGAGAACGCTCCATTTGCCCAGTATGCACACCAGCATCCTATGCTCTCTCTTGCAAACACTTACAGCATTGAGGAGCTCCGCGATTTCGATGCCAGGGTAAAGAAGGGAACTGATTCACCTTTCACCTACAACTGCGAACTCAAGTTCGACGGAACCGGCATAAACCTCCTTTATCGCGGAGGAATCCTGGTAAGGGCGCTGACCCGCGGAGACGGAAGCGTGGGAGACGATGTCACACGCAACATCAAGACAATCAAGTCTGTACCTCTGCAACTCAGGGAAGGAAGCAATTACCCTCCAGAGTTTGAGATCCGCGGAGAGGTCTATATGCCGTTTGCATCATTCGACAAGCTGAACATACAGAGAGAACTGGACGAGGAACCGCTTTTCGCCAATCCGAGAAACGCCGCGGCCGGTTCCCTGAAAATGCTGTCGAGCAAGGCCGTTTCGGAAAGAGGTCTGGACTGCGTTCTGTATCATCTGATTGCTCCCGGCTATGAGAATTCCCTCCACAGCAAGTCTCTGGAGGACGCCGCAAACTGGGGTCTTCCGATATCTGACCTTTCCAGAAAATGCTCTGATATAGAGGAAGTTATAAAATACATTCAGGAATGGGACACAAGGCGCCATTCCCTGCCGTACCCTACGGACGGAGTAGTTGTGAAGGTGGACCAGTACGCCATCCAGGCTACATTGGGTTTCACTGCAAAGACCCCGAAATGGGCAGTGGCCTACAAGTTCAAGCCAGAAGAAGCCCTGACCAAGATAGAGTCCATTGACTATCAGGTTGGAAGGACAGGAGCGGTAACCCCTGTTGCCAATCTCTCCCCGGTTCAGCTCAGCGGCACAACCGTAAAGAGGGCCACCCTCCACAATGCCGACCAGATGGAAATCCTGGATATCCGTGTGGGAGACAGCGTATATGTGGAAAAGGGCGGGGAAATCATTCCTAAGATTACCCGCGTGGAACTCTCCAAGAGACCTTCAAACAGCCTTCCGGAAGAGTTTCCTAAAGTCTGCCCGGCCTGCGGTACCCCTCTTGTAAGGGATCCTGAGCAGTCCAAATTCTTCTGCCCTAATTCTGACTTCTGCCCACCTCAGATAGAAGGCAAGTTCCTGCATTTTTCTTCCCGCAAGGCAATGGATATCAATATCGGTGAAGTCGCCGTCCATCAGCTGTGTGAAAGGGAATACGTGCGTGAACTCCAAGATCTCTACAACCTGGACGACCTGCAGCTCCTAAGCCTGGACAAATGGAAAGGTAAGAGTGTGGAAAACTTCCGGGCTTCTCTGGAAAAATCCCGCCAGGTTCCGTTCAACAGGGTTCTATATGCACTGGGAATCAAGAATATCGGCGAGACTACAGCCAAAACACTGGCTTCCCATTTCAAGAATATAGACAATCTGGCGACCGCCTCCAGAGAATCTCTCCTGGAGGTTGAGGATGTGGGAGAAACCCTTGCTGACTCCATCCTGGGATGGTTTTCAGAGCCAAGGCACGCCAAGACCGTGGAAGAACTCAAGAAAGCCGGCCTTCAGTTCAGTCAGGAAGAAAAGGCCCCTGTATCAGACACCCTGAAGGGAATGACCATAATGATTACCGGCAATTATTCCATCCCTAGGGAAACAATGAAATATTACATAGAGGCGCATAGCGGAAAGGTTGGAAGCAGCGTAACCGCCTCAACCACTTATCTTCTGGCCGGAAGCAAGGCAGGAGCCTCCAAACTGGAGAAAGCCCGGAAACTGGGTATTCCTATCATCAGCGAGGAGGAATTCTACAAGATCGCAGCCCCAGGCCAGAAGCCTGAAGACAATAATACAGAACCAACACTATTTTGACATATAAGATATTTAAAGACAAATAATATGAGAATTGCAAAAGTCACAGACAGAATCAGCTACATCGGCGTAAACGACCGCCGCACCGCTCTCTTCGAGAACAATTGGCCGATTCCTTACGGAGTTTCCTATAATTCATACATAATCAAAGACGAAAAGAATGTCCTGATCGACACCGTGGAATACGGTTCTGACGGAGACTTCCTCTGCAAGATAGAAGCCCTGCTGGATGGAGGAAAGCTGGACTATCTGGTTGTCAACCATATGGAGCCAGACCATTCCGGAATGATCCGCAGCGTCCTGGCAAAGTATCCGGACCTGATGATCATCGGCAACGCAAAGACATTCGAGCTTATGCAGAAGTATTACGGCATTCCTCAGGAGGCTTTCCTGCAGGTTGCTGACGGACAAGAGCTTAGCATCGGA
>CADAOA010000012.1:0-34325 GCA_902789435.1 uncultured Bacteroidia bacterium
ACTCTTTCTCTGACATTTCTACAAAGTTCGGAATTTTTATCAAATAACGAAGCAAAAAAGCCCCCTCTCTTCCCATCCACCCCAAAACTCCTGAAAAATGGGGGGAAAATATGCAATTCTGTCGCCTATGTGTCGCCAAAATTTAACCATCATTTGCTGTCTTCCTAGGAAAAGTTTTGGAGATTTATTTGCATAAGTGCTTGGAATA
The DNA here is from genome assembly GCA_902789435.1 of uncultured Bacteroidia bacterium. GTDB lineage: Bacteria > Bacteroidota > Bacteroidia > Bacteroidales > UBA932 > Egerieousia. The sequence goes on from CADAOA010000012.1 coordinate 209, forward strand.
ATCGCTGTTTTTTTTTATTTTGCAACCGGAGGTAGTGTCCTCTGCAACAGAATATAATAAGTGTGTTACAAACATAGAATAGATTAGTTATGAAACGATTTATCTGCTGTTCAATTATAATCTTGATATCAACCCTTCTGTGTCTGGGGCAGAGTAACAAGCAGAAACAAATAGAAAAGTTTATTACTAATGCCTTGAGCACCCCAGCTCCAAAAAACTATAAGCCTTGCTACCGTCCGGTTGTCAATTCAGAGGGAGATTATGATTTGAGAGGCAAGAAATTCTACATTGCTGAGATACAATATGATTCTGTGGGAACAGTTATTTCTGAATCTAGGCTTAAGACTTTCGGAAATTATGTTCGTCAAAGCCTTTCTCTTAAAGGAGCCGTAGAGGTTCAAGACAAACAGGAAGCGGATTTTTCTATCAATGCGTCTATTCGTTTTTGGAACGATGAGTCAGAGTCTGGGTATTCAGTTCCAACCCGAAGAGTTGGAGGAAAGGGAGCGCGGGCTGATGCTTGGAAATCTTTTAGAGACACGATTTCTATAGACTGGACCGAAAGAGATAAAAGATATCAGGAGAAGGTAGTATCAAAGAAGACATATCACCATAATTATTTTCACAAGATGATAGAGATAGTCGCTTTAGATAAGGATGAAAAGCCACTTTTTAAATCAACCGTTCGGAGCGACAACAGAGACTTTGGTTTCCAGGCGCTCAATCCAAATGAGGTAATGCTTTTCCTGGTGGCTGATTCTTATGGAAATACTGCAAGATACGGATTCAACCTTGATGCTTACAACAGTTATCTCGCCTTGTTCAAGAAAGGGGAGTTGGTCGGTGATTGTAATGTTACATATGCCCCAGAGGCCATATCACCTTCCAAGGATGTAAGTGTTTTCTTGGTTGACCGTCAAGAGGATAAAACAATTGTGGTTGTGAAGGATGAAGGAATACTGAAACTTGATCAGAACAAGAATAAAACTGCAATGCTGAAGGTTGGTGATATTCTTCTACCTTGTTCAAATATGTCATACAGTGCTACTAAGATAGCACAGGGAGTGCGTCTTCTTACTCTTGAGTTTCCTTCCCTCGGCGATGCAAATGAATTTGACTTGCTTTTCTGCAAGAAGAACAAGGAAATACTTGCCCTAAACATTAATCTGGATAGAAAAGAATTCAAGCAGATTAAGGTTAAGAACAGTGACAGCCATTACAATTACTATAGCGATAATGTAAGGCAGGAACAACGATGGTTGAGACTTAAGGAAAAGGGAAGGGGCTGGAATCCTGATATGAACAGAAATAATATTCCAGTCAGCCCAACATTATCCTGAGGTGGTAATAGTGTCGTTGTTGAAAGAAAGCGTGTCTAGGCGAGGCAGTTCAATGCTGCGCCAGTCATTTGTCACTTTCAGCGGATGGCCTTGTACAGAGCCCCAGTCACAAAAAGCGGTGCAGCCATAGATGACCATACTCCCGTCATCCATTTTAATCATGCTGTCAGGGGAGAACTGAATGGAGAGATTAGGGCATTCCAGTGTGATAACGTTATCGGGAGCAAACAATTTGCGAAGCGTCTGATTCCTCTCTTCCAGTTTGCGCTGAAAAGCTTCTTCTGCTGCATCAATGGTTTCAAAGTCATACTTGGCTTTTGTTGTTTCTACGGCTTCTTCCAAGTTTTCCGGAAGAGTTATTCCGTAAATCGCCATCGCTGAGGAGCCAAGATCACTGCCAGAGTTCATTTCTTTGTGCCAAGAATGGCCGGACTGGTCCAGAATCAATCCGTAAAGAGGGCCGGAAAGGTATGCGAAAGAGCGTGTCAGGTTGTCTGATTCATAGAGGTAGTCAAGGTCAGAAAGAGCCTGTAGGTATTCCTTGTTGTCAGGAATAGCAATGCGCCTTCCGGTGTACTCGGCAAGTCCTTCCTGAATCTCAAGAGAGTTCTCTTCAGCGGCAAAGTCAGGATACAAGTGTCTTCTTTGGGCGCGGAAACTCAAGGCATCTTTAAGAGCGGTTTTCTTTTGCTCGCCATCACAAGAGGCTGTAGCCTTCAGCGCGTTCCACTCCAGTTTCAGAAGCGTACGGGCATCTCTATTGGAAAGATGGGAATTGTTGGGATCTTTATCCTGCCAAAGTCCAAGCTCCGGCTGGCGATAATGAAACATTTCGTGGACGAGGATTATGGACTGATGCATCTGGTCTCCGGACAGAGGCCACAAAATCATTGTCCAGCGCTTGCCGTCCAGTTCAGTTGTAGAATTGGCAACAGGCTTATCCGCCGGGAATGTTTTTGGCGCGTCAGGGACATTGCTGACAATATTCCTCAGCGAATCCACACCAAGAACCGGAGCATATAGGTTAATACCCCACAGTTTGCCATTGTCTTTATTGCAAAGTTTCTCGACGTGCTCGAATATAGACACATCAGAAGTGCCGCAACTTGCAAGCAGCGCTAAGACTGCTATCAAAAGAACTCCCTTTTTCATAGAGTCAGTCTTCCTTCTCCATCTCCTTTTTAAGGAGTTTCCTGCCGGCAAAGTAAGTGATGAACAGGCTGATACCGATAGCCATCAAGACTCCCCCAGCCATTGGCAGCCCTTCTCTAAACCACAGGCCTTGAGGAAGGCCCGGGCCAAGCAGGTCCACAAAATAAAGAATCAGAAAAGAGAGACCCATAAAAAAGAAGATGCCGGCCCCGGAAAGCTTTCCCAGCAGATCCTGCTTTAGGCTTTGTTTCTCCTGGGGTTTGGATACTTTGGGAGCGGTGAATTTGTCCACGTCAACAGGAAGTCCGGCTTCGATAGCTTTGAGCATGATTTCTGCCTTCTTGTTGGTTTCATTTTGCCTGGCACGCATAACCAGCCAGACAATCATCACGGAAATGATAACACATGCAATAGCGATGATGAGGATTCCAAGGGTAGTCATAATGTGGTTATCTTTCTAATCTTTCCTGCTTTTCACTATTCCTCTACAACAGTCCAGCCAGAAGGAATTCCGCTGGCTCCGCTTGTCCAGGTAACACCGGCTTTCTTTGTGAAAGTTCCTGAAGCAGACACAGTATTCAGCCAGTTAGAAGTACTTCCGCTTGCGAAAGATGTGGCCAGACATTTGATTTCGGAAACCTTGGTTTTTTCAAACATTCTTTCGTAACAGTGAGGAACTAATGTTTCTGCTGGCAGATCAGGAGCGTTTTTCAAATTCGAGCACTCGTCAAACATTGAAAAATAGCAATAAGGCTCGAGATTTGTTACGTGGCTCAGCAAATCTTTTGGTACGCTTTGCAAATTTGAACTTCCCCTGAACATCTGCCTATAACAACTTTCTGCCAGAGTTGTAGCAGGAAGAGCTGGAACTTCTGTAAGATCGCACAGTTCGAACATTGATTGGCAGCAGCTTTCTGCAAGTACCGTGGCCTTGATAACAGGAGCAGACTTAAAGCCCTTGCACTCCTTGAACATACCGTTGCAGCAGAAAGGAGCCATTTTGTAAGCTGATATAATAATGTGCTTTCCTGTTGTAATAGACTCATTTCCCCTGAACATATTCTGGTAACAATTAGCTTTAAGATTTTGAGCGGAAAGCACAAAATATCTTTCCGGGTGTATATCAAAATTATGAAGACCCCAGAAAGCACCTCCAAACTCACATTCATTCAAGATGGAGGTTCCTATGATATACTCGTCATCTTCATCTCCGGTACACTTAAGGCTCATTATGTCTCCAAATATGTAAACATTCTGTGAGAATGAAAATATTGGTTTACCTCCAGCAGTTGGCCATCCAGTCGAAGTATTATGATTCTGGTTTTCATAGGAAGCCGTCCTTTTGCTTCTGAAAAGAACTACAGTTCCTGCTTCAGGAACAGTTAATACTTGGCCGGGAGCATAATCAGTCCAACCGGCATTATCCATATTATACTGAGCTTTATCTCCTTCGGAGACATAATTAAACTTAATAGTTGTGTTGGCAACTCTAGTCTGAACGGCAAATTCGCTTGATGAGATTCTTGAAACATTATATTTCTTGTTTCCCGCCAACGTTGCATTAGAAAGGTAAAAAGGCCTTTCAGGATAGGTTCCGCCTCCAACTTGAACAGTAATAATAGCCTTGTTCAGGTTTGTTCCGTCAGGGAATGCGGCTACAAAATTTGTTACAATATCCTCTGCTTCCTTTTTGAGCACCATTGAACCTGAACGGGATGAAACAGGATCAGGAGCACTACCGTCATGATTGGTAAAAGTTATAGCAACAGTCTTAGATTCTGTGGAACCATCAAGAATACTCTCTGACAAATCCACATAGGTTACCTTGAAATTCAAGAATGCTGAATTCTGATGGAGGATAAAACTCTTTTTTTCGTATTCGCTCTCGGCGGTAAAATCACTGTACCACTCAACAGCCTCCTGAAGGGAAGATGCAATGGCATTTTCAGACGTAGGGTAAGTAGTTGCATTTACAAAGCCCTGTCTGGTTATGGTATCGTGTATCTTGTCTGTGACACTGACAAGTGTAGCATTGAGTTTCAGCTTTGGATCCGGTTCTGAGCCTGTCGGATAGGAAAGGTCTCCGGAAAAAGTGGCGGAACTGGTACCGGCCCCTCCAACAAGTTTCAGTATTCCATGTACATTATCATTGTCTCCTGTAACATACAATTTATCATCTGTCTGGAAAACATAGGAATTCCCATCCAAAGAAGCACGTGTTGAAGTACCTTCTTTAACAGTTACAGTATAGGAAATAGTATTTTCCTTTTGCTCAGGCTCTTGTTCCGGGGTATAGCGGTCTTCTTTTGAGCAGGAAATGGAAATCGTCGCAAAGAACAAAGCGGTGTATAAAATAACTCTTGATTTCATCTTCTTTTCTCTTTAATTAAAAACATAAACAACAAAATGACTAGAGGTCTCCTCCCTCCTCCAGCCCCGGTTGTTCAAATGTGCCGGATTGGCAGACAAAAGCTTCAAATTGAAAACTCAATACCTTAATCTTAGGTGAATCATAAAGTTGCTTTTTCATATATCCCCGTTGATATTAAAATAGATTGAATTTTACTTCCAAATATTAACTCACTGATTTTTAGGCAGAATAGGCTCACTTTGAACCTAAAAATCGTGCAAATTTAATACTTTCTTTTAAAAATATCAATCTCAGCATCTAGATGCAAAATACCGTCCAACTTTTCAGGAGAAGTCGGACGGTGTTATTCAATAATCTTTTGTCGGCGGTATTCTGCCGCAAGTGATAATTCTAGTAGTATTTGTAGAAGAGGGCGATGGATTCCATTCCGCCGAAGAACTGCTTGAGAAGGTAGCTCTCGTTAGGGGAATGGATGGTGTCTCTTTCAAGGCCGAATCCCATCAGCAGAGGGTCTGTGCCCAGGATCTTCTGCATATCAGCCAGGACAGCGATGCTTCCGCCGCCACGGCTTGGAACAGGCTCTATGCCCAGAACTTCCTTCATGGCCTTTGAAGCGGCCTGGAAGGCAGGGGAGGTGATTGGGATCAGGAAGCCGTTTCCGCCTTCTTTCTCCTCTACCTTAACTTTGACGTATTTAGGGGCGATAGCCAGGAAATGCTGTTTGAAGAGCTTGGTTATCTTGGCACTGTCCTGGTTAGGAACGAGCCTCATCGATATCTTGGCGTGGGCTGTGGATGGAAGGACGGTCTTGGCGCCTTCTCCTGTATAGCCGCCCCAGATTCCGCAAACGTCCAGGCAAGGACGGATACCGGTTCTCTCGAGGGTGGTGTAGCCCTTTTCTCCCTTGACTTCCTTTATGCCGAGGAATTTCTTGTACTCGTTGAGGTTGAAAGGAGCCCTGGCAAGTTGGGCGCGGTCTGCCTTGCTGAGGTTGACCACATCGTCATAGAAGCCTTTTACCTTGACCTTGCCGTTTTTGTCGATCAGCGATGAAATCATATCGCAGAGGACATTGATAGGGTTGGCGACAGCTCCGCCGTAGTGGCCGGAGTGGAGGTCCTTGTTAGGGCCGGTGACGGTAACTTCCAGATAGGCCAGGCCTCTCATTCCGCAGTTGATGGAAGGGACTTTCTCGCTGATCATGGTGGTGTCGGAGACAAGGATCACGTCACTGGCGAGCATTTTCTTGTTCTTCTTCACCCAGGCAGGAAGGGACGGGCTTCCGATTTCCTCCTCGCCCTCGAAGATGAATTTTACGTTATGCTTGAGCTGCTTGGTCTTTACAAGATATTCAAAAGCCTTGATGTGCATGAACAGCTGGCCCTTGTCGTCGTTGGCGCCTCTTCCCCAGATAGCCCCGTCGTGAATCTCGGGCTCGAAAGGATTGGAGTTCCACTTCTCCAGAGGTTCGGCAGGCTGGACATCATAGTGACCGTAAACCATAACGGTCTTGGCCTTAGGGTCTATCATTTTCTGGCCGAAGACTACAGGGTTGCCGGCTGTCGGATAAACGTCGGCCTTGTCTGCACCGGCCTTTTTAAGCAATTCAACGAGTCTTTTGGCGCATTTAAGCATATCTGCCTTGTGCTCTTTCTTGGCGCTTATTGAAGGGATTCTCAGGAGAGAGAACAGTTCTTCGAAGAAACGGTCTTTGTTCTGTTCGATGTATTGTTTCATATTTGAAGTTTTTATGTTTAGTCTTGTTAGAAGGCCCATTCGAAACCGAAATTAACGGCGGCCCTGTGGTTTTTCTTGACCTTTACGCCATCTTCTATCTTGAAGCGGTGAGTCATTCTCCAGAAGACATCTACGCGGAATACCCTGAAGATATTGGTCACGCCAACACCCATTTCCACATAAGGTTTTCTCAGAGAGCTCATGCCTTCAGGGAAGAGCAGGCGGGCTTCCATTCCCTCGTATTTTGCTCCAGGGCCGGTTCCCATGATGGTGCTGGAAGGATTGCCGATCTTTCCGTCGGTGATACCGTTGTTAACCTTTGACAGGGTGCCGTAGCCGGCTTTCAGGGTGAAGACCTCTCTCCACTGCAGGCGTTTCATGACAGGGATCTTGCCGAGGAAGAAACCTCTGAAATTATGCTCGTAGAACAGGGTGGTCCAGGTATCGGACGCAAACTCGTAGAAGTCCATGCAGGCAAAGGAACTCTTGTCCAGGAAATATGTGCCGTTTCCTTCGTGGAGTTTGAGGAAAGGATATGGAACCTTGCCCACGATCTTTCCGCCGGTAAGATGGAACTTGGATGTTCCGAACGGCGGCAGAGGCAGGGTGTAGTCCACGGTAGCTTCCGCGCGGAAAAATCCGAAGTCATTGTGGCTCATTCCCTTGGCCGCTCCCACAAGGTCTATGGTAACTACTGGATAGTGGGTAAGGACATAGATCTTGTCAAAAGTTCCGCGTGTAACCGTTTCGTCCCAGGAGAATCGGGCGGTATAATGCAGCTGGTTGGAAGAAACGCTGGTTACGTGGATGCTGTCCGGAGTGAACATAGGCACATAGCGGTTGGAGTAGACCCTGCGGCTTTCCACACCGATACTGTTATTGAATCCCTCGTTCCACTCGTGGACATAGGAAATGGAATAATCGTTGACAGGACTCATCCTCTCGCTGTTGCCCTTGTTGAGCAGGGAGGACATGATGTTGCCTTCCGTAAGGGCATCCGTACCTCTTCCCATCTGGACAAGGTCCCTGCTCGCACTGACAACGATTTTACGGGTAGGCAGATTGCTGAACATGTATTCGGCCATTATCTTTCCCTTGAAGTCCTTGTCCTTGGTTCCATATGCTATGTGGCCGGAAAGCCTTATCTTCTTGCTGAAATCTTCCGTCGTCCTTCCTCCGAACTGGAATCTCGCACCTTCCAGGTTGTTGAAGCTGAACATCTTGAAATATGGTCCAACTCCAAAGTACTTGAAATCGTAATATCCGTTGACAAAGGTGTTTACGATAGTGTAGAGATTGTGATACAGTGGAACGTTCTTGATGGAATCCACCATCTTGTAGATATTGCTTTCCTTCTGGCTGAGGGCATAGGGGCGGTTTTGCTGCCAGTAGGATTCATCGTCGACAAGAGGGTTCTTTCCCATCACCACATTGCTCATCAGTTTGGAGACGCTGTCAGGCATCTGCCGGTCGAATCTCGGATCGATATAGTCGCATTGCCTCCTTCCGAGGAAAGACATTAGCTTGGAGGAATCCCTCATGGTTACCGAGAAGTCCGCATACATCTTATCCTGCTTGAAGAACCATAGGGAATCCTTACCCTGGTAAGAGCCTTTTCCTCCAACCAGCTGGTATTCGGAATCCAGGACAAGATCCCTGATCCAGTTGACGTTGCTGCCTTTCTTGAGCTTTACGTGGATTTCCCTTACAGCCCAGTCTTGGGCGTCAATCCTCATTTCTCCGTCGAAAGTCGGGGAGGAAACCAGTTTGGACGGATGGAAACGGATGTGATAGGTTTTCCTTCCGTCTATGTTGAGGCTGTCGATGAGGAAATAGTCGTAATAAACATTAGGGCCACTTACCGGAGACGGGATCTGAACATTGAACAGGTTGATGAAGTCATCGTAGAAATTGGTGCGGATGTGCATATTGCCGGTAAACTGGGCAAATGTTGCCTCATCCTTTACTCCCGATATGCGGCTGGCGTCTATGATTTCCTTGGTCAGGGCCGGATCTTTCTGCTTGTAGAACCTGGAGTTGTTCTCCGAGATCATAATCGGCAGATAGGGTTTTCCGCTGATGACGGAAGTGTCCATATAGTCGAACACAAAACCGAAGTTTCTCCTCAGCAGCTTGTTCTTTATCTGTGTGTCCGCGTTGACAAGGTCCAGTTCCATCTTTGTGTAGAGCCGGCACTCGTAGCGGTCTCTCTCTTCCGGATTATTGATTTTCTTGGCCCTTTCTATGTTGGAAAGGATCCAGCGGATATAGCGGTAGTCCGGCTTTACCACAATCTGGTTGAGTAGGTTTTCTTCGATTTTCAGGGCAATGTCAAGCTGGTTGAATGCTCCTTTCTTAATCTGCTTTTCCTGCGGGATGTAGCTCAACATCTCGAATCTGAGCAAATCTACGGTAAGGTCTCTGGTTTCCAGAGTGTAATATCCGTCCAGGTCTGTGGACACACCGATAGTGGTGCCCTTGAAGTAAACGTTGGCAAACGGAAGGCCTTCTCCTGTATCGGCGTCGGTGACGCGACCCTTGACTCTTGTGGTCTGTGCATCGGCAAGGGATGGCAAAAGCAAAACGGCCGCCAGCAGAAGAGCCGGCAGACGTTTCAAGATTCCCCGATTGCCTGATATCAGCATTCCGTCAAGAGTCTAATAGTTGAACAGTTCGTCCGGAATCATTCCGTTGAATTCCTTGTCCGGAGTGTTCCAGGTGGTGTTGTTCCCGTTTTTCTCGGTGAGGGTGAAAATGCACAGGGTAAGGTCCTTCTTGCTGTAGGAGGCGGTCAGGTGGTTCCACCTTCCCTTTGCGTTCTTGGCCACATCCATATCAAAGACATAATATTTGTCTGTAGTGGACATCTTGATTTCAGATTTGTTGAGCTGGGCGGCCTTTTCCAATTCTCCCTTGATGCAGTTGATAAGGGTTCCCCTGAGAATGTTCATGTTGTGGTCAGTCTTGGTGTTGAAGACGTTACGGGTTCCGCCGCTTATCATCGTGACCTTGTCTCCGTTTATGATCAGCTGGTTTTCCTTGTCCTTATGCTTTGTCCTGTCGAGAGTGAGCTGCATGGAAAGCTTTTCGGAAGAACGGACGAAATACATCTTGCCCTTGCTCTCCACGTTCTTTTTCATTCCCTTCATAGTCTTTACCTGGGAGCAGGTGGAGACTATGGTCTTGTAGGACTCGTTCTTTTTCTGGATGTCTGCCATGACTTTTTCCTTGCTCTGCGACAAAGCGGCTGCGCTTGTCAGAAGGCAGCAGGAAAGTATAGCGATAAATAATTTCTTCATAACGGTGCAAATTTACTCCATTTACTCCAAAAAAGATACCACCTGTTCTTTCCCCAGGATTTCCAGGCATGTCAGGAGAGAGGTAAGTGTGACTCCAAGGATTCCGTGGAGATTGAGGTTTTGTCCTGTAAAGTACAGGTTCCCGAACGGGGTCTTCGGGGTCAACAGCGTCTGGGTCAGGTTGTTGCAGTCTTTCCTGATGCCATATGCCGTACCCCTGACGGCTCCGGTGTAATTCAAATATGTCAGCGGAGTGCTGGTATAGAAAGTTTCTATGGATTCCTTCAGGTCGGGGAAGAAATTCTGCGCCATGGAGATGCACTCCTCCGCTTTTCTTGCCTTGAAAGCCAGATACTCTTCTCCGCGACGGTTAGGAAGGGTGCCGGTCCACTTCTCGACCTCGGAATAGTTCATCGGGGTGAGGATGTCCATCAGAGTGGCGTAATCTCCGCTTTCAGGAACCTGCTGGCTGATGAGAGCCCCCTTCACTTTGCCTCCAGATTGATTCTCCGCGATGTTCCACACGGATTCCAGATCCGGAGAGTAACAGTAGGAATTGCGGTTAAGGTAAGGGATACGTCCCTCCTTGAGCTTTATGTTAACCGTGAAAAAGCCGCAGGTTTGTTCCAGGCGGTTTATCCTGCGGCGGAAAACCGGCCTTATGTTAGGACTGTCTTTTAGAAGTTCCAGGGTAAGTTGCGGGCTGAGGTCGGAGACGAAAAGATCTGCGCTCAAGCTTTCCCTGCATCCCTTGTGGAGGATTTCTGCTCCGAATACAAGTCCGTCCTTTTCTTTCAGGGATATTACCTGTGCGTTTGCCAGTACGGTTCCGCCCATTTTCCTGATGCCGTCTGCAAGCGTGTCTGCAATCAGGGAGCCTCTTCCCTTTAGTTTCCAGGCACTTTGGATGAAAGAGCTGTTGATCTGGGCGAATGTATAGAGTGGAAGGGTATCTTTCCTGAGTTCCAGTTTCAGGGAAGCCCCGCTCAGTATGTCTCTAAGAAGGGGATCGCTTATGCTGCGGCAGAGATAACCGTAAGCGCTTTTCTCAAACAGGGAATTTATGGAGTCATATCCGCCGGATTCCTTGTATATGGGATCAGCGATCCCTTTGCCCACATTCTCCAGGAAGGAGGAATAGTTCTCCAGCTCCATCCGGTTTTCCGGGAAAATCGCTGAGAGAGATTGGGCAAATTGTTTGTAGCCGTTAGCCAGGGGATAGGTTCTGCCTTTGAGGAGAATCTGGTCAAAACATTCGGTATCAAGTTGATGCCAAGGAAGTTCCATAAGGCCGAGATGGCGGAATATCCTTTCCAGTATCTGGCCTTTTCCGAGTGCTCCGACATAATGGAATCCCGTGTCGAATTCGTCCTTTCCCCTGCGGAAAGTCTGAAGGCATCCTCCAAGTGCGGCGTTCTTTTCCAGGACGCAGACATTCATACCGCATTTGGCGAGTATGAAGGCGCATTCCAGACCTCCCAGTCCGCTGCCTAATATGACGACATCGTATTTCATCTATGTCTGAAGGCCTCCCATTTGTAAAACAGGTAAGGCTGCAGGGTGAAAGTAATCACGATGGTGGAAATCATTCCGGCCAAGGTTGACAAACCTATTGAGGAAATGGCAGGATGCACGGCAAACAACAGGCTGCTCACTGCCAGGATCAGCATTACGGCCGAGAAGAATATTGCGCTGCGGTGATACTTCAGGAGTTCTTCCCTTTCCTTGCCCTTGATAAGGCCGTCCATCACGAAGATGCTGTAATCCACTCCCATTCCGAAGATGAAGGTGGAGATGACCATGTTGATCAGGTTGAATTCTATGTTGAACAGTCTCATGAAGCCAAGTACCATAAACCAGCTCATGAACATCGGCAGGAAAGCTATGATGGCATGGACGATGTTCCTGAATGCCAGCAGCAGGATCACCAGGACGAACAGGGAGGAAATCAGCAGCACCGTGTTGAAATCGTGTTCCATGATTTCCAGCATGTTGGTTGTGTAGAAAAGAGGATCTATCACTACAACCCCGTGGGAGAGGTCCTTGTTCTTGTCCTTTCCACCGGCGGCAAGGATTTCGGAAGCCCTCCACAGGCTGTCAGCATCCTTTGCCTTAAGGGTGGTCAGTACAAGGTAGTTTCCGTCCTCGTTCTTCTCCATGAAATTGCCCATTATCTCGTTTGGAACTGTTCCTCCTCCGAATACGTCCACAGGAGAATAGTCTTTTTCCAGAGCCTCCCAGAAAGGCTCGAACATCTCCGCTTCAAAGCCGTTGCTATCAGCGGCGGCAGCGGTCATTTTCTTTACCTGGTCTTTTTTCTGCGGCGTGAAGTATGCGTTCCAGAGGCGGATCCTTTCGGTCTGCTCGGTGGACGGGAGAAGAAGGTTGGAAGCAGAGTTGAACGAGGAAATTATACCCCTGTCTTGAAGGGCCTGGCATTCCTCGGCCAGAATCTGGTTCAGTGCCAGGGCGCTGTCCAGGTCCCTGGAATGAACCGCTATGTGTTTTGTCTGAAGGCCACCCTCGAACTTGCTGTCATAGACCTCCTCCGCGACTATCAGTTTAGGATCGCTGTATGCCAGATGGAAGAGATCAGTATCGAAGTTGGCCCGTCCTCTGGTGAAGATTACGCTGAGTACAAACAGGATGACAACCAGCACGATGACCCAACCGCTCTTATGGTAAGGATGGGTGGTGATTTTCTCGATAGCCTCGAAGGCTTTGTCGTTTTTCTTTCCAGTGGAGTTCTTGAAGAACTGCGGAAGGAAGAATAATGCCGCCAGCGTGGTTCCTACCATTACCAGCGAGGCCATCAGGCCGAAATCGCTGAGGAGTGAAGATTTGGTGAAAACCAGTCCAAGCAGGGAGCCTACGGTGGTGATGCATCCAAGAGCCACCGGCTTTGCCTGGTCCTGAATGACCTGCTCAACCGGAGCAATGTACTTGTGGTGGGTGATGATGTGTATGCAGTAGCTGAGAGCCACTCCGATCACGATGCATCCTATGCCCAAGGCAATGAAGGACATCTGTCCCTGTATCAGATAAACCGCGGCTATGGCTGCAACCACTCCCCAGACAAGAGGCATGAGCATATAGAAGAGAGTATCCTTTGTCCTGAAACAATATCCGATTATCAGGATAATGATAATGAGGGCGATGCTGACAGTCAGCACCAGGTCTTTCTTTATACGCCTTGCGGTATAGACGCTTTTGGTGGATTTTCCGCAGATGAGAACCTCCACCTGCGGGCAAACTTTGTAAAGCTCCTGGGCTTCTTCCTCGATCAGGCTGATAAGATGGGATCCGGACTTGCTGTCCATTGCCCGGAAAGCCGGAGATACATAGGCAATGGCAACGGTGCTGTCTGAACTCATCAGATGGAAATCCGTCAGGGTAAGTTTTCCGTTATCCTTGTGGGCGGAACCGTCAGATAGGTCTCCACCGGCGGAAGCGAGGCTTTTCATAGCCAGGCTCCTGAATGCCAGCGGATCCTTGCACACTATGTCGTACCACATCCCGGAAGGGTCGTCGGCAAGCAGGTCTGCATTCTCCTGCATCAGGGAATCCAGGCTCTTGGCGTTCAGTAAATTGTCCAGGGACGGGTAGAAAGTGCTGTCCAGAAAACACGGGGCATTGTCCAGGATCAGGAAGGCTCCGTCTTCCAGCAAAGAAGGGTCTATCCTGTTGAAGACGTCTTCCATATAGCCGCCCTTGTCGTGAGCCTTTATGGAATCGCAGAGCCTGTCGGAGGCGGAAACAAGCGTGTCCACCATATCCTGCGGGGACATGGTGCTATCCGTTATCCTGAGTTCCACGAAAATCTTGTCCTTGACTCTCAGTTTGTCAAAGACATATCTCACGCCGCTGTTTTCTTCCGTTGCCGGGAGGAGTTTGGTTATATCTTCCTCATAGTACATCCGGCCGGCCAGAAAAGCCAGCAGGACAAAACTGCCAAGGAGGATTATATAGAAAACCGCACGCCTCTTCCTGAAAAAACGGTAGACGGCCAGAGCCAGACGAGTCATTTATTTTTCGCTGATTCTCTCGAAGAGGAAGTCGTAGAGTTGACTGAAGTTGGTTGTTTTCATCAAGTCGGTACCCTTGATCTTGATGTCGAAAGTTTCTTCAATCAGGGCGACAAGGTCTACCAGTGAAAGACTGTCGAGATCAAGGGTTTTCTTGATGTCTGCATCCGGAGTGATTACCTCCTTTTCAACCTCGAATTCTTCTGACAGAATGTCAATGGTCTTAGCGATCAGTTCTTCTTTAGTCATATTATTTGTTTTAGTTTATTTTCAAAGGTTTTTTATCACGAGTGTGGAGTTGGTTCCGCCGAATCCGAATGAATTGGAAAGGAATGTGTTGAAAATCCTCTCGATTCTCTTCGCCGGAATGTTGAGTTTGGCGGAGTCTTCGTCCGGTTCCTCGAAGTTGATGTTTGCTCCGATGAAACCGTTTTTCATCATCAGGATGGAGTAGATCACCTCGCTGGCTCCAGCCATCCACATTTCGTGGCCGGTCTGGCTCTTGGTGCTGGTTACAGGCGGCATGTTGTCTCCGAATACCTGATAAATAGCCTTGGCCTCGTTCTGGTCTCCGACCATAGTGCTGGTGGCGTGGGCATTTATGTAACCAATCTCTGAAGGAGTCAGCCCTGAGTGGGCAAGCGCCATTTTCAGAGACCTTGCAGGACCGTCTACGTTAGGAACCGAGATATGGTCTCCGTTGGATGAGAAACCGTATCCAAGCACCTCGGCGATGATAGGGGCACCTCTTTTTACAGCGCTCTCATAATCTTCCAGTATGACAGTGGCAGCTCCGCCGGACGGAACCAGTCCGTCTCTGTGACGGTCGAAAGGACGGGAAGCTTTTTCAGGCTCGCTTTCTCTCTTGGAGAACGCGCTGATACCGTCAAAACTGCATACGGAATAAGGGTTGGTTTCCTGGGCTCCGCCACATATCACCATATCCTGAAGTCCGTTCTGGATAAGCATGGATCCCCAGCCGATGGAATGGCTTCCGCTGGCGCAGGCTCCTGAAACCGTGAGGTTTATTCCCTTAAGTTTGAATATGCAGGAAAGGTTCATCGTGACGGTGGAGTTCATACTCTTGAAAATTCCTCCACTGCCTATCAGGGACGTGTCTCCCTTCAGCCTCATGGCATCCACGCTGGCTACAACAGGTTCCGCGCTGGAGTCGTTTCCGTAGAGAAGGCCCACTTCGTGACTGTCCAGCCAATCCTGGTCTATGCGTGCGTCCCTGAGCGCATCCGCAGTGGCGCAATATGCGTACAAAGCCTGTTCAGGCATGTAAACCCTTTGGTTACGGCTGAGGATTCCCTTGAGATTAGGTACTTCCACATATCCGGTAAGAGCGGACAAGAATCCCATTTCCTTTCTGACGGGATCGAACACGATGCCGCTTTTTCCGTTGTAGAGAGAATCCCTGACCTCGTCCAAAGTCTTACCGAGGCAGGAGTAGATTCCCATTCCTGTTATGACAACTCTTCTTTTCATATCTTGAACAAAGACCACAGACGGTCTTCCAGTTTTTCGCTATCTTTCCTTAAAGTGCGCAATTTAGCAATTTTTGATTTCTTATGAAACGCCAGAAGCCTCAATTCCTCCTTGACGGTATCCCACCATTCGGTATAATACCAGCAGAACAGTGCCAGCGGTGGCATCATAAGGAGGTAAAGCACAGCCATATAGATTGTAAGGAAACACCATACGACTATAAATGAGATCAGGGCGAAAAGCGGAATAGTTATCACCGCATTAACTCCAAGAAGGAAGGATGATGAAAGCATTTTGTCTTTCACCCTCTTTGTCAGACGTTTCGGAATGTGGTACAGAAGCAGGTTCGGCCACAGGGAGAAAATCCACAGAGGGAAAAGGAGCACAAGGGCTGCTATCTTCAGTATCGTTGAACCCCAGGAAACCTTCTTGTTCAGAGACTTGAATTCAAGTCCGCATTCCTGGAGGTCTTCTCTCAGCTTTTCAGCCTCTCCGTAAACGGATTCCCTCGTTCCGTCTTCCAGGGCTCCCAGGCTGGCAACGAATTCTTTCTCGACCTGAAGCTTTTCAGGAAGGATTCTATATGGCTTCTTGCGGATGAAGGCAAAGGATTTTCCGTAATTTACCCTGAGGAAATCAATGGCCGGATAGTTGTCCAGATCCTGGATGTCCAGCATCATGGAAGAAATAGCTTCTCTTACCACCTGGTTGACTTCTCTCATCGCCGTCCTGGGCTTTTCCTTGTAGAGTTCGTAGTAAGGCTTCAAAGAAACCGGGTCGGAAAACATAACGCACATCTCCCGCCTCATCCCGAAGTAGTTGGTATAGTGGTTGGCTACCGGAAGGATGAAGATCTCCTGTTCGAATCCGGTTTGTTCGGCCGCCTTGAAGGCCATTGTGGTGTATCCCATAGTGAAATGGCCAAGGTATCTCTTGTCCTGATGGCCGGCTTCAGGGAAAATCATGACACTCTGTCCGTGTTTGAGAAGATGGTAGCTTTCGTCAAAGGACGCGCTGTTCTTTCCGACATCTTCCATGCCTTCGTGGTCCATCCTGAAAGCTGGCATAAGGCCAAGGAACCTCAGGTATTTCTCAAGCACTTTGCTGACGGCGAAGATATCCGCCCTGGCCCAGAAGAAAGGTCTTCTTCCAGGACCCTTGAAGGCCAGCATAACGGCTATGGCGTCCACCAGGCAGTTCTGGTGGTTGGACGCAATCACCTGGGCGTTACCCTCCGGAAGAATCTTTTCATCTCCGATGCGATAAACTTTCCTGTACAGGAAATGGTTGAAGAGCAGGCGGATGAATTCCTTGAACCACATGTAGTATAGTCCGCCCTTGAATGTTTTCCTGAATTCCATCTGCTGATGATTTTATTCTTGCTGAATCCAATCCTGGATATCCATTGAACCTTCTTTGAAGAACAGGCCGAGAACCTTGTTGGTGATGTCGTGGCCAGCCCCGCTGTTTGCAAAGTAAACCAGGGTTTTCTTCTGGCTTGGGATTATCACGAACAGGGCCTTGGTGTTGCCGTTGTCTCCCCAGTGCCAGAGAACCCTGCCGTAGTTAGGATTCTCCTCTATTCCGATTCCCAACCCCCAGAAGATGCTTTTCTTCTCGTCCACCGGCCTTACCTTTGGAGGGAACTGCGTTGCAGGTCCGCTGCAAGGAGTTATCATCAGAGCGTGGCTGGTCTGGGAGAGACCCTTTCCGTCCATTACGGCACGGATGAAGTTGGAATAGTCTATGGCGTTGGTCCTGAGGGTGTAGGCAACGTTCTGCCTTGGGAACTGCCTTACGCCTTGGCTTTCTCCGCTGCGTCTTACGGATGCGGTGGTTATACCTTCGAATTCCGGAATCCACTCATAGGAAGAAAGAGGCATGTCCAGAGGTTCGAACACATATTCCTTTGCTATTGACTGGATGTCCTTTCCCTTGATCGCCTCAACGGCTCTCTGAAGGAAAGCGTAGCCCTCTCCGCTATACCCGAAGATGGAATCAACAGGGAAGGTGAAATTGATAGGAGCGGTCGGCCACTCGTCAGAAGACGGAGACGCAGCCCAGTCGTCTATACCACTGCGGTGCATAAGTATCAGCCTGGCAGTCAGCTTCTTTGCCATATCCTTGTCCACGAAGCGGTCTATATCTGTATACTCGTAAAGCGGACGGTCAATGTCAATTTCTCCCTTGTCGTACATCTTGAGCACTATATAAGCGAAAACCACCTTGCTCAGCGATGCCGCCTGGAACACAGCTTCCTTTTCATAATCTGCCTTGCCGGTCTCCTTGTAGCTGAAGCTGGCGGAGTCTACGGCAACAGGCTCTTGAGTTGACCAAGGGGTTACTCCAACCTGGCAGTAAACACTGTCTGAAGGTTCGGTGTACTTGAGCTGGATCATCGGTATGTTGGCTTCTCTGATTATGGTCAGCAGAGAATCCTCTAAGGCGGACTGTCTTTGTTCCATGGCTTTTTCTTTGTTGTTGCAGCCTGCAAGGTGGAAGGAGAGAGTCATTGCCACCAGAATCATACCGGCTCCGTATAAAAATTTTGTTAATTTGTTTGTCATATCAAAGGATGCTAAACACCAATCTGCAAATTTAATCAAAATGGCTCAAATAATTATTCTCCCACAAATTACCCCGCCTTCCTAAAAAACAAAGGAAAACTACTAAATTTTTTAGGAGATATAAAAATAATTACTATATTTGCATTGTAAAACCAGCTGTCCGATTGACGATGAAACAGAAACTGACTGCAAAAGAAGAGATGCTGATGAACATATTCTGGGCTCATGAACCCTTGTTTATCAGAGATTTAATCAGTTATATCCCAGATCCCAAGCCCCATTACAACACGGTGGCCACGCTTGTGAAGTTCCTGGAGGAAAAAGGTTTTCTGGAAAGGGAACCGATGGCAAACACTTTCCGCTATAAGGTAAAAATAAGTGAAAGCCAGTACCACGGGGATACCGTTTCCGAGGTAGTTGCCCGCTATTATGACAATTCTTATCTGCGTCTGGTTTCCCAGTTCGTGGAGGAAGACAAAATGAACCTGCAGGAGCTCAAAAACCTCATTGCCCAAATAGAAAAGAACAAGAAATGACACCTTTCCTTTTATATATCGCCAGGGCAGGGCTCTATCTGAGCCTGTTCTACGCCTTTTATCTGCTGGCAATGCGCCGGACCACGTTCTTCAGGCTGAACCGCGGGCTGCTGCTCTCATTAAGCTATCTCTGCCTTCTGCTGCCGCTTATAAAGCTCAGGAAAGTCTCGGCTTTTGTCGGCGGTGCCACGGAACTGACTATGGTGAAAGTGGGAACGGAACCGGAGGCAACCCAGGCGCCTTTCCCTTGGAATGAGGTCCTCTTGGCAGTATTTGCCATCGGAGCGGCCGTCACTCTTTCCATCTATCTGGTATCGGCCTTGAAGATGCGCCAGATAATCAGAAAAGGGAAATCCGCTAAACGGGAAGACTGCAGACTGATAGTCCTGGAAGAGGATGTACCGTCCTTCAGCTGGGGCAGAAAGGTTGTCATAAGCCGGAAAGACCTGCAAGAAAACCCGGCAATCTTCACCCATGAGCTGATGCACGTGCAGAGAAGGCATTCTCTTGATCTGCTCCTCTTTCTGCCCCTCCAGATTATCTTCTGGTGGAATCCGCTGGTTTGGATAATCAACGAAGAACTCCGCCTGGTCCACGAATACGAGGCCGACGAGGGTGTTATAAAAAAAGGCATCGATGCAACTCAATATCAACTACTTCTTGTGCGAAAAGCCGTGGGGGAACATCGTTTCTCCCTGGCCAGCGGCTTCCAGCACACCAAACTCAAAAACCGAATTGAAATGATGCTCAAACATTCTTCTTCTACCTGGATGCGCTGGTCGTATCTTGTACTTATCCCTGTACTGGCTGCCTTCATGTTCGCCTGCAATCCTTCCAAGAACACGGCCGAGCCGACTCCGGCTGCCGAAAGTGAACCACAGGCACAAGGGACATTTGAACCACAGGCCCAAGGAAACTTTGAAGCCCAGGATTCAGACGCTTCTGAACAAGAAGGTCTTCCGTTTAACACCATCGAGGTCAAGCCTTCATTTAACGGAGGTGATGACAGCGAGTTTGCAAAATGGTTCTACGGCCAGATCAAATATCCGGAGCAGGCCATCAAAGACAAAGTTCAGGGACGCGTTCTGGTACAGTTTACCATAGGAACCGATGGTACTGTCAGCAATGTGAAACTTCAGAAAGGAGTGCGTGATGACCTGGATGCAGAAGTCCTGAGAGTGGTTGAATCCTCTCCGAAATGGAAGCCGGGCTCTCAAGACGGAAAAGCCGTTCCTGTCACTTACTCCTTCCCGGTAGTCTTCAAGCTTCAATAATGAGAAAATACCTTTTTATCGCGATATGGATGATGGCCTGCGTTCCGCTTTGGGCGCAGACCTCCCATCGCGATTCCATTCTGGCTGAAGCCCGGTACCTCAAGAGCATATACCGCACGGATGATGCCATTGAAAAACTGTCTGACCTGGTGCAGCCGGAGGCTATGGACGAGGTTGTGCTGGCCGAGCTGGCCGACTGCCATTTCCAGAGCGGGGACTTTGAAAATGCGTCGGGGACATATTTCCTTCTTTCGTCTCTTAAGCCGGACAATATCCTCTACAAGGTCAGGCTGATGCAAACCTTCTACCGGATGAAGGCCTATCAACAGAGCATCCAGGCCGGGAAAGCTGTGCTGAAGTTGGACTCCATTCCAGCCGTGGTCAGCTATATCGGTGACGGCTACCGTCAGATAAAGCAGACAGATTCAGCTCTCTGGTACTACCGCAGGGCCTTGGCTATGAAACCTATGAACGAGACTGTCCTGTCCAAGGCGATGGGCCTTCTTCTGGACGTTAAGGATTATGAAGGGGTAATAGCCATCAGCAAGCCTTTCCTGGCGGAAGATCCCGACAATCCAACCATTGCGCCCCTTCAAGGTGTAGCCTTTTACAGGAAGGGAGATTATGATGCCGCAATCAATGTTTTCCAAAGACAGGAGGATCTGGGAAACGACTCTTACCCCATCCACTTCTTCCTGGGGCAGAGCTATTGGCACACCCAGGCAAAGTATCGGGCCGAGCAGGAACTTCACGCAGCCTGGCAGATCGATTCCAGTGACGTGAACCTTGCTTATACGATAGCCTCGGTTAAATCAGAATTCCTGTATCCATTCGAGGAAGTCGTGAAGCCTTGGCTGGACAAGGTAATGGATATGCTTCAGCCGGACCCGGCCATGATGTCCCGCGTGCATCAGCTTTACGGGTTGGGATATTACCGTAAACAGAACTCCTGGGACAAGGCTATCGAGCATTACAAGGAAGCCTACCGGTATAATCCGAAGTATTTACCAGCCCTGTCTACCATTGCCTATTGCTATCAGGTCAAGAAAGACTACAAGCAGGCAATCGAATGGTATGAAAAGTACCTGAGGCTTGTACGCCCCGGAACAAAAGGCTATGAATTCGCCAAGGAGAACCTGGATTACATCAAAGGCGAATTGTTCATGGAAGAACAGCCTTGACCGTAGGGGGAACTACAGGATGATACCTACAGAAATATAGCTGAGTTTCGGACCGTACTCCTTCTGGAAGAGTGAGTGCGGAGCATACTTCACATACAGAGCCACTTCCGGCAGACCAATGATCAGACGGTACTCTGGAGTGAACTTCTTGGTCTTCCAGTGCTTGATCTTGAGTTTTTCCTTTGAGCTGCCGATCTTGTACTTGCTGACGCTCTTTGCGGAGAAGTTATAGTTGCCCATCAGGTCAAATCCAAGCTTCAGGTCATCCATAACCTTTATCTGATAACCAAGTGAAGCTCCGAGCTCGAATACATCCAGCCTGGACTTTCTCTTGCTGTGATTATTGGCATCTGGATTCATATCTTCAAAAGGAATGGCTCTATAAACACCACTTTCAACACCTGGTAATGGAAAGCGGTAAGTATTTGCAATAATATTCTTGTGGCGGGTCTTGAAGAACATGGTTCCGAAGTTCAGGGCAAAGTCAAACCTGTGCACTTCAGTCGGTTTGTAACTGAGATTAACGATGTCAAATCCGAGTTCCCAGGACTTGAAAGCCTTCAAACCCATCTCCTTTGGAGAATCCAGAGCTGTAAGGGAACCAAAATAGAAATTCTCTCCCACTGCCAAGTTGAACTCAGATGTCTTGTCATCATCTGATACGGGAAGTACGTCAACATCTACAATCTGTGCCTGGAGACTTGCAAACGCAAAGGCAGCCAGAACGGTCAAAAACAGTTTTTTCATATTCTTTTAATTATAATTGGCGCAAAGATAACCTTTTTACCAGATAAAAAAAGAAAGGAAAACTCCGAAGAATTTTCCCTTTTGTAGGAGATAGGAGAATCGAACTCCTATTTAGGGAATGAGAATCCCTTGTCCTAACCGTTAGACGAATCTCCCAGCAGATTTGGACTGCAAAGATATGAAATAGTTTCAAATCTGCAAGGATGGCTTGCGATTTTAGTTAAAGGAACGCAAAGGATTTTGATACGATGAATGCCACAATCCAAGCCAGGACGAGAGTGTAGCATACGGTGAACAAGGCCCATTTCCAGCTTCCGGTTTCTGTCTTGATGGCTCCGATGGTGGCCACGCAAGGGAAGTAGATCAGAGTGAAGGCCATGAAAGCAAGGGCTATTGCCGGAGTAAGGACGTTGCTGATTATAAGCTGTCCGTCAACGGTGTAAAGCATATTCATCGTGCTGACCACGATTTCCTTGGCAGCCATTCCGCTCAGCAGGGAGACGCTTTCCTGCCAGTGGAATCCCAGAGGCGCCAGAACGGGACTTATAAAGTTTCCGATTGCGGCAAGCCAGGAATGTTCCAGACGGGCCGCCGGGTCCGGATCGCAGGACGGGAAGTAACTCAGGGCCCATACTATGAGTGTTCCTATGAGGATTACCGTGGCGATCTTGTGAAGATATTGCTTGCCTTTGTCCCAGGTGTCTCTCAAAAGAGATTTAAGGGTAGGGATCCTGTATGGCGGAAGTTCCATCACGAACGGGGTCTCGTCAGAGTTGAAGAGCACCTTGCTGAAAAGTTTTGCCATAAGGCCGGCGAGCAGGACTCCTCCCAGATAAATGCAGAAGATTACAAGACCCGCGCTCTTAGGGAAAAACACTCCGGCCAGAAGCAAGTAGATAGGAAGCCTGGCGTTGCAGCTCATAAGAGGGTTGATAAGGATGGTGATCATCCTGGCATTCCGGTTCTCGATGGTCCTGGTAGCCATCACCGCCGGAACATTGCAGCCGAATCCCATCATCAGCGGAATGAAACTTCTGCCGTGGAGACCGATGAGGTGCATCAGCCTGTCCATTATAAAAGCTGCCCTGGCCATATAGCCGCTGGCTTCCATAAGGCTGATGAAGAAGAAGAGTATCAGGATGTTTGGAAGGAATACCAGCACTCCGCCCACACCGGTGATTATGCCGTCGACAACCAGGGCCTTGAACCATCCGTCGCTCATAGCCGATCCAACTCTCTCTCCCAGCCATCCGACTCCGGAATCAATCCAGTCCATAGGATATTGACCTAAGGTGAAGGTGGCCTGGAAAATGAGGTACATCGCGATCAGGAATATCGGGAATCCGAGCCATCTGCCGGTAACAATGTTGTCGATCTTTTCCGTAAGGGTTTTGCCTGGTTTCCTTTCTCCTCTGCGATAAGTTTCCCTGAGGGCTCCGTCTATGAAGCCGTACTTGGCGTCCATTATGGCGTTCTCGGGAGAATCGTGGAGTTCCTTTTCAATCGCCAGGGCTTCGCCGTCCCTTACCCTGAGGATTTCATCCTTGTTGGAAAAGTTGTCCAGCACTTTTTCTATCTCCTTGTCGCGCTGTAGGATACGGATGGCGACATATCGCGGAGTAAACTCGTCTGTAGCATTTGGATTCTTGTAGATTTCCTCCCTTATCCTGCTTATGCTTTTTTCAATGACCGGCCCGTGATTTACGTGGATGTGCTTGATGATGCCGCTGACACTTTCATTTTCCTCATAGACGTCTATGATGGTGTCGAACAATGTGGCGATGCCACGGTTCTTGACAGATACCGTAGGCACCATAGGCACGCCGAGCAGTCTCTCAAGTTCACCGTAATCCAGAACGTCTCCCTTTTCTTCCAGCTCGTCGTACATATTCAGGGCAATCACCATCTTAAGGTTCATGTCGATGAGCTGGGTGGTCAGGAAGAGGTTCCTTTCCAGGTTGGAAGAATCCACAACGTTCAGTATCACGTCAGGTTTGTCGTGGATTATGGTATGGCGGACATATTTTTCCTCAGGGCTGTAAGCGGAAATGGAATAGGTTCCCGGGAGGTCTATCAGCGTGATGCGGTAACCCTTGTAGTACATCTTGCCCCTTACGGCATCCACGGTTACCCCGCTGTAGTTGCCCACCCTCTGGTGGCTTCCGCTGGCGCGGTTGAACAGGCTGGTCTTTCCGCAGTTGGGGTTTCCGACCAAAGCTACCGTGATTTCCTTGCTCTTTTCCCGGGCACCACGATATAGCGCGTCTTCTTCCTCCGTTGCCTTGGCTACCGAGTCTCGGAACCGGCAGCTGCTTTCAGAGCATCCGATGCAGGTAGGCATGAAATTGCCGGTTCTCGGATTGTGTTCCCGGGCAAGATGTTCTGCCTCTTCCACGGAAATGACCTCTATCTGGGAAGCTTCGCTGAGCCTGAGGGATACGTGATAGCCGAGTATCTGGTACTCAACGGGATCCTGCAGGGGAGCCTTGTGGAGCACTTCCACAATCTTCCCTTGGATGAAGCCCATCTCTATGATCCTCTTGCGGAAACCTCCGTGACCCTGGATCTTGACGATGACGCCCTTTTCTCCCGTGTTCAGTTCAGAAAGCTTTGCCATGATTTTCCGGCGGCAAAGATAGTGTAATTAACCACCGTTGTCCATACCCATTTTTCGGTATATCTTGTATATTTGCACCGGCTAATGGAAATTTAATCATTAAAAATACGAGTGTTATGAAAAAGATTGTTCTTTCAGCGTTGGTTCTGTTTGCAGCGGCCGTAATGGTTTCCTGCAACAAGAGTTCAAACCACGAGTATCCTTTCTATCAGGCAGTAGCAATGTTCGACGACCTCTCTCCTGAGATGTACGCCAGCGACGTTTACGGAGAAAACCTTTACGGCAAGGGCTATTACTGGCTCGACAAGAACACCGGCCTTGGCTCAAAGCCTGTAGACGACCAGTTCTATTCCGGAGGAATTGCAGCCGGCAATTTCGCCGCCGAGGAACTCAGGCCAGATGACGCAGCCAACTGGTACAAGAAGCAGCTCGCAGTAAACTTCAAGAACCTCAGGGATTTCCCTGGATACAACAACAGCGAGCACTGCCTGGTTTCCTTCGGATGGGCTGACCCTGACGGATGGAATCATGCTCCTACAATGAATTTCACCGATTCAGATACCACCACCAGGATTATCGAAGGTCTTTTCATCTGCAATACCTCCTATGCCGTTGCCCAGATGACGACGGATCTTGGAAGCGGTGTTCCGATCAAGGACGGATGGTTCAAGGTTAAGTTCATCGGTCTGGATGCTGCCGGCAACGAGAAAGGAAAGGTTGAGGTTTATCTTGCCAACTACAAGGATGGCGGAAGATATATGCTCGACAAGTGGGTTCCTGTAGCCCTTTCAAGCCTCGGAAGGATCCATACCCTCAAGATAGACATGGATGGTTCAGACAAGGGAGTTTATGGACTGAATACTCCGGCTTACGTTGCGATCGACTGCATCGTGGTAAGGATTGACAAGGGTACTACCGTTAACCCTAACAAGGCTAACATCCTGTAATTTACCAAACGGATAAAATTAAAGCCCTGTCGGGAACGGCAGGGCTTTTTATTTAATAGGTCTTTTCGTTTACCGGTATCGGTTCCATTTCTTTCGAGATGGCATCGAGCCATTTCTGCGGATAACCCGGCTGATCCGGCATCACGGCGTTGTCCTCGTTGTATATGGTCTTGAAACTTCCGTCCGGATTCTGCTTCTTTATGTTTCCGTCAATGTATTTCACAAGTAGATATTCGTCAAGTTTCTTGAACTTGCGGAACATGCGGTCGGCAAACATGTTAGACCAGTCTGTAAGATAAGCCTTGACCTTCTGCTCATCCTTGCTTTCCGCCAGGATCCTGGTGGCGTTGGCGTCGATCTCCGGAATTATCTTCAGAGCTCCGTTCTCGTGTTCGTCGATGGCAGCCCTAACCTCCGGTGCTATGTCCATATAGCGGCTGTAGGCGAAGTTGGCTATGCGGTTGAAAAGCCAGAAAGCTGAAGAATCCGAATACTTGACCATACTTCCGTTTCCGACCCTGAAGCACAGAGGAGCCTCAAGTCCGCTGGAATAAACAGGAGTGAGGGAGCTGGTGGCTGTGTCGTCTACGCCGAACCAAATGATACCTCCCACGATATCAGGAAGCCATCCCCTTGCCTGGCCGAGCAGCCAGAATCCGGTCTGCTGTGTGGCGATGGACCTCTCGAATTCATATTTCTGACCGTTTGAAATGAAAGACATAGGCCTCCATCTGTAAGGGTTCTGGTAAGGACCGGCTCCAAGATCATAGCGGAATTCGAACGGAGTATTCTCGAAGTGGTCTCTCATGGCATCGGCGACATCCTTTACTGTGAGAGGATGTGCAGGCTTGATGTACAGAGGCATCTTGTTTTCCGGATTCTTTCCGGATGCGTAGTCTACATAGAAGGAAGCGTCCTTGTCTCCGATCTTTCCTCCTCCAAGTATGTTGAATATACTCCAGGTTCTGGTTTCGCATCCTCTCAGGGTTCCGAATGAAGCCGGAGCGTAGGCATCGCAGAAGCTGAACTCGTTGTCAGGTCCCTCATAATAACCGTTTTCCTTGGCGAACTTTATGATATCTTTGGAATATAGGCAGTTCTCAGGATCGTTGAGAGGGAAGGTGGAGATCCTTGAACAGTTGGCATGGCCGGAGATGTAGCCGTCCGGAATGCGGATAGCCACCCAGTTGGCTCCTTTGTTGAGATTGCGCCCGTCCTTGCCTTTCTTGACTCCCTTGCCCACGATTTCCATAATCCAGGCTTCGTCCTTGTCAGCGATGGAGAAAGTTTCTCCTTCTGAGCAGTAGCCGTAGGTTTCAACGAACCAGGCTATTGTCTTGATGGCTTCCCTGGCTGTCTTCGCCCTCTGTAAAGTAAGGTATATGATGGATCCGTAGTCTATTCCGCCGGTGGTGTCAACCAGGGATTCACGACCTCCGAAGGTGGTTTCCGTGATGATGAGCTGATACTCGTTCATGTTGCCCATAGTGGAATAGGTTCTGGATGCCTGTGGTATATCCATCAGATAGCGTCCGGAATCCCACTCATAGACTTTGATCATTGTGCCCTTCGGCCAGACTCCTCCGTTGTGGTGGTAAAGCTCTCCGTACTGGGTGTGTGAATCTGCGGCATAGGTTACCATCACGCTTCCGTCCTTGGAAGCCCCTTTGGTTACGATGATGTTGGTGCATGCCTCGCCGATCTGGGAGAACCCAAAAGTCAGCAGGGCGGCAGCCATCGCGATTATACTGCTTCTGTATTTCATAATTTTAATAACTTTGTTTCGCATTATTTTTGCATTAAGCGGAGTAAAGATACTAAATTTCGATATGAAAAAGATTTTTGTTCTCTCAGCGATATTGTTCCTGGCATTGGGGACCGTCACCTCTTTTGCCCAGCATAATGAAAAGCAGCCAACCCCTGAGGAGATAGCTGAAAAGGATACAAAGACATTGGTCAAGAAGCTGAACCTTTCGGATTCTCAAGAGTTTTACGTTGACTCTATCCTCACAGCCAATTATGTGGGAGTCATGGCTGCAATGGAAGATCTCCAGAAGTCCGGAATGCAGGATCCCGAAACTTACCGCCTGGTAAACGAACAGTGGCAGAAGAAGAATCTGGATGCAATGAAGAAAGTCCTGGACGAGCAGCAGTACATCGGATATCTGCGGCATATAGGCAAGGGTAAGGACTACAAAAAGGGCAAGGACGGAAAATGGTATCTGAAGTCCGAACTCAAGAAGCAGAATAAGAACTCTCAATAGCAAGCCTTAGCTCCGTGATGGAGTTAATGGTCTTGATTTCCCCGTCTTTGACGAAAGAGATTCCTCCGGTTTCCTCGGAGACTACGATTGCCGTGGCGTCTGTCTGTTCGGTTATGCCCGCAGCAGCTCTGTGGCGCATTCCGTACTGAGGCGGAATGTTCTGGTTTTCAGAAATAGGAAGGGTGCACCTGGCTGCGATCAGACGGTTTGTGTTCATAACCAGAGCTCCGTCGTGGAGAGGGGAATTCTTGAAGAACAGGTTTTCTATGAGCCTCCGGTTTATGACGGCATCTATCCTGTCTCCGGTTTCCGTGACGCTTTCCAGCGGGGAACGGTGAACCATAACTATCAGCGCTCCGGTTTGTGTCTCGGACATTTTTCTTACGGCCTGGGTAAGTTCGTCCAGGGTTGTCAGCGGAATGGTCTTGTTGCTGCTTCCGAACAGTGTCCTGGTCAGGAAATTACTGTTGCGCTGGAAGGAGTTGTTACCAAGATGGATGAGGAATCTGCGGATTTCCTGCTGGAAGATTATGATCAGGGCCAGCACTCCGACCCCGAGAACCTGTCCCATTATGGCGCTGAGGAGCTCCATATGGATAGTCTTGACCACCATCCAGATGAAATACAGGATAATGATACCGATAAAGATGCTCATTGCGGCCGTTCCACGTATCAGTTTGTAAACCTGATAGATGAGCAGCCCGACAAGCAGGATGTCGATGATGTCTATCCAATGTATGTTGATGAAATCCAGCATAACCTGTAATCATTTCGCGCAGCAAATGTAATAAAAACGGATGAAACTAAGGGACGTAGGCCAGTGTCGCGATACTTATTCTGCAGTTGATGGCCTCGTGAAGAAGACTGGCGCAGGCGTCCAGAGTGGCACCTGTTGTCAGAACATCATCGCAAATCAAAAAATGGGGGACTTTCCCGTTTGAGGTCAGTCTTGCCGCCCTTTCGGGGTTGATCCGGAAAGCATTTCTCACATTTGTCCATCGGTCCGCCCTGTCTTTCCTGGTTTGGGTAAGGGTGAAACTACTCCTTTTCAGCAGCCTTGTTTCCATCTTCACACAGAAGCCCCTTTCCTTAAGGGCAAGCAGTATGCCGCGGCCTATCACCTCAGACTGGTTGTAACCTCTTTTTCTCTTTTTGCGGGGATGCAGAGGAACGGGAAGGATCAGGTCTATATCATTCTCTGCGATGAACCCTCCCAACATCTTTCCCAACCTGAGGCCAAGTCTGATATTGCCCTCGTACTTGATGGAATATACCAGATTGCGATAGTTCCCGTTATAGAGGAAAAGGCTGGTGACCTTCTCGATCCTGGTTCTGCCCCAGAAGGTCTTGTCCGCAGGCGATTCTTCAGATGTCCAGGTATAGGAAGCGGGCAGTTCGGCAAGACAGAATGTGCATATTCCGTCTTCAAAAGCTTCCATCGGCCTTCCGCAGCATAGGCATTCCCTGCTGAGGAACAGGTCCGCCAGGCTTCGGATCCACAGACGGATGTCTTTTTTCAGTCTCTCTTTCAGCTTCATTCGGGAAAGTTTGCAAGAAATAAGTAATTTTGCACGCCAACCGGTAAAATTGACTCTTTTGCATGAGCTTTTTTGTTGACACGCATACCCATTCGGAATTTTCTCCCGACAGCAAGACTACGGTGGGGGATCTTCTGCTCCGGGCCAAAAGCACCGGAGCCGGTGGCATTTGCCTGACGGACCATCTTGACCTGGATGCTCCGAGAAATCCCGGCCTGTTTGAGTTCAACATAGATTTTCAGCAGAAGGAGATAAAAGAAAAAAACCACCAAATTTTTCCGGATGGTGGGTGCAAGGTTCTGAAAGGCATTGAGATAGGACTTACTCCTGAAAACCTGGAACATTCCCGTGGATTCATTTCCGGACATTATTTTGACCAGATAATAGCCTCCATTCATTTTGTGGATGGGGAAGATCCTTATTACGGAAACTATTATGAAGGAAAGAACTTCCGCCAGGCCTATTCCAGGGTTTTGCAACTGATTTTTGAGACAGCCAGGGATTTCGGGGATTTTGACGTAATCGGTCACTTTGACTATGTTGCCCGCTATGCCCCTTACGAGGTTAAAGACATCCGCTACAAGGATTTCCCTGATGAGATGGATACTTTGCTGAGGTTTTTGGCGGAAAATGGCAAGGCGCTGGAAATCAACACCAAGACCTATGATTATCACGGAAGCCATCTTCAGGTTCTGGATGAGGATATTCTCCGTCGTTTCAAGGAGCTTGGAGGAGAGTTCGTGACATTGGCCTCCGATTCCCACGAGGAAAGCAGGCTCTGCGACAAGTTCGGAAAGTTTGCCCAGCTATGCGCTGGCTGCGGCTTTCCGCGCCTGACATATTTTGAAGGCCGCTCTCCGAGGCTTTATTCTCCAAAATAGAAAAACAGAAAGAGATGAAAGATACCGACCAACTGGAAAACAAGATAGGATTCGGCTTCGTGCGAGAAAGGATCAAAGGCCGATGCTCAACGGCATACGCATCGCAAAGGGCTGAGGACGAGACCATTTCTTCAGATCCGGAAGAAATCCTCCGTCGTCAGGGATTGGTGGATGAGATGATTCAGATCTCGATTATGGAGAGCAAGTTCCCACAGGGGGGCTTTACGGATTGCACGGGTTTTCTCCCTTCTCTGAAGAAGGAGAGCAGCGCCATCTCGGTGGAAAACATGAAGAAGCTCTCCGATTTTATGGGAAATCTCAGGAGCGTCACCTCTTTCCTTTCTTCCACAAAGGAGGAGAAATATCCTTTCCTTAAGGCTCTGGCTCTTCCCATCCAGTATTATCCGGCAGTCAATGCCAAGATAGATTCCATCTTGGACAAGAACGGGCTGGTAAAGGATACGGCATCCGCTGAACTTCACAAAATATCCTCCGAGCTCCGCCAGGCCCAGAGTTCCGTCAGCCGAAGGATAGAATCCCTTCTGAAAAAAGCAAAGGCGGACAATCTGGCGGATGAGGATGCAACCATATCGGTAAGGGATGGCAAGATGCTCATTCCGGTGAACGCCACCAGCAAGAGAAGCATTCCGGGTATCGTCCAGGACGCTTCCGCATCCGGCAAGACCTTCTTCATAGAACCTATGGAAGTGGTGGAACTCAACAACCGTATCCGCCGCCTGACATTCGACCGCCAGAGGGAGATTGCCCGCATCCTTATGGAGTTCACCGATTTCCTGCGGCCTTATATTCCGGAACTTATGGATGGGGCAAAGTTCATCGGAGAGGTGGATTTCATCCGCTCCAAGGCTGAGTGTGCCGGAGGAATGAGGGCCGGAATGCCGGTTTTGTCGGAGGACGGGTCGCTGAGGATTTACGAGGGAAGGCATCCTCTTCTGGAGTCCGCCCTGACAAAGGAGGGCAAGAAGATTGTCCCTACGGATCTCGTGCTTACAAAAGACAAGCACATTCTCGTGATTTCCGGTCCGAATGCCGGCGGAAAGTCTGTAGCCCTGAAGACAGTGGGCATCCTTCAGTATATGTTCCAGTGGGGTATGCCTACCACCTGCAGCCAGAAAAGCGAATTCCCGGTTTTCGACAACATCCTCATTGACATCGGCGACCAGCAGAGCCTGGAGAACGACCTTTCCACCTACAGCTCCCACCTTCTGAACATGAGGAACCTGCTCAAGGCCGCTTCGGACCGTACGCTGGTCCTGATAGACGAGTTTGGAAGCGGAACCGAGCCTGCGGCTGGCGGCGCTATCGCCCAGACAATTCTCGAGGAACTTGAGGAAAGGGGAACCTACGGAGTCATTACCACGCATTACACAAACCTGAAAGTCTATGCAGAGGGAAGCAAGGGCGTTGTCAACGGCGCAATGCTGTTCGACAGCGTGAACATAGCTCCTCTGTACAAGCTGGAGATAGGGGTTCCGGGCAATTCCTTCGCCTTTGACCTGGCAAGGAAGATGGGCCTTCCGGAGCATATCGTCAAGAAAGCCGAAGAGAAGGCCGGCGAAGATTTCATAGACCTTGAAAAACAGCTCCGCACGATTTCCAAAAACCGCAGGAAACTGGAAGACAAGCTTGCCCGTATCCGCAATACGGACAAGACCCTGGAGAGTGTCACCGAGAAATATTCCAAGGAACTTTCAGATATCCGCCAGACCAAGAAGCAGATAATCGAGCAGGCCAAGGAGGAGGCTCGCCAGATAATCGCCGAGGCCAACAGGAAGGTTGAATCCACCATCAAGAAAATCAAGGAAGCCCAGGCGGAGAAGGAAGCCACCAAGAAAGCCCGCCAGGCCCTCAAGGATGCCGGAGAGAAGATAGAGAACAAACCGGACACCGACCAGGACAGGAAGATCGAGGCCAAGATGAAATCTCTCCAGGAACGCCAGGCCAGAAGGGAGGAAAGAAAGGCCAGAAGAGAAAAGCAGCAGCCTCAGGCAAAAGCTGAAGAGCCGAAAGTCCTCAAGCTTGAGCCGGGCTGCAAGGTCAAGGTACAGGGCAGCGGCCTGATAGGGGAAGTCATCAAGATCGAGGGCAAGAATGTCACCATCTCCGTTGGAGACATAACCAGCCGCGTGAAGAAAGACTCCGTGACCGTAATTTCCAACAAGGAGTTCCAGAGCCAGGCCGCAGCCAAGCCATCATCGCTTAGGAATTACTCCATAACCTTGGACGAGAGCATTAGCAAGCGCAAACTTTCCTTCAAAGACGAGATAGACATCAGGGGCCAGAGGCTTGATGAAGCTCTCATGACTGTCTCCAAATTCATCGATGACGCCACTCTCGTGGGAGCCTCCAAGGTCAGGATCCTTCACGGCAAGGGCACCGGTGTCCTCAAGGAAGAAATCCGCAAATGGCTCAAGACAAATCCTGCAGTAGCAAGCTGCCAAGATGAAGATGTCCGCCTCGGAGGAGCCGGAATAACCGTCGTCGAACTAAATTAAATTTGTGTAAACAAAAAAAAATCATATCTTTACACCGACAACAAACAATATTGCTTTATGAAGAGACTGTTAATTCTTTTAGCTTTTGTGCTTGCAGCCTCTGCGATTTGGGCACAAAGCGATATGACGGCGGAAGACCTTATGTCGGGAGACAACAGGTCTTTGTATGAGGTTTTGGGCGTTTCCCAAAACGCAGTAGTAACCTACAATTCTTTAAAGAAGGTCTTCAATGAGAATTATCCTTCGAAGAGAGAGGTTAATCTGGATAATCTTGATGAAATCAGAAAAGGCGTAGTTGCATTTTCCGTTCTTTCTGACGCTGAGCTCCAGACCAAGTATGATGTAGCTGGTTTAAAGGCAATCAGCGACAAGGTTTCGGTACCGAATATGTCAATACCTATGTATGACGGGGAACCTTGGGGTGCAGTCTTCCATTCAAAATGCCTGCTTCAGGTAAAGTATCCTGAGAAGGAATATAGGGCCAAGCACTGGGGAGCGGTCAAGCTCAGTTATGTACTTGGCGCAGACAAGAGTATCCGTGATGTCAAGATTGAGGAATCTTCTGGCTATGAGGCTCTTGACAAGGCGGCTTTGAAGGCTTTCAACAAGGTTGCAAAGAAAGATGCCAAGCATCTCCAGCCAGCAATCAGTCTTACAAACGGAACCCCGGTTGATACAAGGATGGAATTCGGAATCCGTTTCGACAAACGCCATGTCAGCATCGTTGGCTCTCCTGAACATGTGGCAACTCCTAGGGGATGGGAGTATGTCTCGGGCAAGTACGATTATACCACCTGGCAGAGATCTGTCAATAACAACTACTTAGATGGAACCCTCCCTCCAAGGATGGGTCCGAATTCCAGAGTCACGCACTCGATGTATGGAGGCGACTATGGGAGAACAGCCCCTTACCAGGACAGCCGCGGGTACAGTGTTAACGTGGACAAAACGGCACCTGGACCTGCCAAGGCAGGGCGTTAGGATTACTGTCTGATTCCGAAATAGTCTTTGATCTTACCTACCGAGTCTGTAAGTTCCCATCCGAAGAACTGGACTTTCTTCCTGATCTTCTTTCCGTCGCGGAGAAGCGTAACCTCCTTTGTATAAGGCTTTCTTCCCATGTGCCCATAAGCGGCGCAAGGCTCGTAGATAGGGTTCTTCAGACCGAATTTCTCGATAATCTTTGCCGGGCGCAGGTCGAATATTTTTCCGACAGCCTCGGCGATCTGGCCGTTTGTCAGAGTCTTGCCGTTTTTCTTTGCCTTGGTCGTGCCGAAGGTGTTGATGAAGATGCTCAGAGGCCTTGCCACTCCGATGGCGTATGAAATCTGGATCTGGACTTCATCTGCAACTCCTGCAGCAACCAGGTTCTTGGCGATGTATCTTCCGGCGTAGGCCGCGCTGCGGTCCACCTTGCTCGGGTCTTTTCCGCTGAGGGCTCCGCCGCCGTGGGCTCCTCTTCCGCCATAAGTGTCAACGATAATCTTTCTGCCGGTAAGGCCGGTATCTCCGTGAGGTCCGCCGATGACGAACTTTCCGGTAGGGTTTACATAGAGCTTGTAGCCTTTGGCAAAGAGCTTCTTGATGTTCTCAGGCATGTTCTTGAGCATCCTCGGGATGACGATGTTCTGGAC
>CADAOA010000012.1:34421-53177 GCA_902789435.1 uncultured Bacteroidia bacterium
ACCAGAATCTTGTGGCTCAGCCATATAGGCAGAGGCATAAGGTCTTCCGTCTCGCGGCAGGCATAGCCGAACATTATGCCCTGGTCGCCGGCCCCCTGGTCTTCTTCATTCTTGCGATCCACTCCGCGGTTGATGTCGTCACTCTGTTCGTGAAGGGCGGAAAGGATGCCGCAGCTGCTGGCGTCGAACTTGTACTCGGCCTTGGTGTAGCCGATGCGGTTGATGACGTTTCGCGCTGTCTGCTGGATGTCAACATAAGCTTCCGAGCGGACTTCTCCGCCGATTACCACAAGGCCTGTGGAGACGAATGTCTCGCAGGCAACCTTGCTGTTAGGGTCCTGGATCAGGAACTGGTCGAGTATAGCGTCTGAAATCTGGTCCGCAACTTTGTCTGGATGTCCCTCAGACACTGATTCTGATGTAAATAAATATGCCATAACAATAATTTGTCTATGGCGGATGATCTGACTTTGTGCTGATGTGGGAAGGAAGAAACTCCGTCCCCGGTTCGTTTTAGCATTTTTTAGCGTGGTTGCAAGCAGTCAAATCTGTCCACCTGTGTTTATAATCGGCCGCAAAAGTATCATATTTTTGTACATCAAACAAGCAAAACGTATTTTTTTTGTTTTTTATGGGTTTTCCTTGATTTCTTCTTGGGAAATGTCTTCGACATTTTGTATTTTCGCTTGTTAGAACAAAAACTACAAAACCTTATATTTTTAATTTTATGAGAAAAACTATCAAGCTGTTTGCCCTGGCAATCCTTGGTATGTTCGTGGCTTCAAGCGTTTACGCTCAGGTTACGACATCATCAATGAGTGGTAGGGTAACCGAAAAGGACGGAAGTGCTGTTGCGGGTGCAACTGTGATTGCAACGCACACTCCTTCTGGAACAAAGTACTACTCTACAACCGACAACAACGGTAATTACCGTATCCCTAACATGAGGGTCGGCGGTCCTTACGAAGTTACAGCAACCCTTCTTGGCTATGCAGATGCTAAGACAGACGGAGCTTACCTGAAATTGGGTGAGAACTTCGTCCGCAACATCACAATGGACGAGCAGGCTGTCGCTTTGGACGCAATCGTTGTTAAAGGCGGTGTAGTGAATCCGATGCTGAACTCAGACAAGGATGGTGCTTCCACCAACATCAGCACTGCCCAGTTGCGTCAGCTCCCTTCTATCAGCAGGGGTATAACGGACTTCACCAAGCTGACTCCTCAGGCCAATGGAACTTCCTTCGGCGGTAGGGACAACAGAATGAACACCATCACCATCGACGGAGCTGCATTCAACAACAACTTTGGTCTTAGCACCACCCAGATTCTCCCTGGCGGACAGGCTCAGCCTATCGCTTTGGACGCTATCGAGGAAATCACCGTTAATCTGGCACCGTTTGACATCCGTCAGAGCCAGTTCACCGGCGCTTCCATCAATGCTGTTACAAAGAGTGGTACCAACAGGTTCACAGGAAGTGTCTACACCTATTTCCGTCCTAAGTCCTTTACAGGAGACAAGGTTGGAAACAGCAAGGTTGCAGGAGCTCACGATTCAAAGTCCCAGACTTACGGTGTTACTTTCGGTGGCCCTATCATCAAGGACAAGCTGTTCTTCTTTGTAAGCGGTGAGTATGAGAAGACCACCAGGCCTTCAGGCGCTTGGGAGCCTAGCACAAGCGGTGTTGCAGACAACGCCACCAGAACTTCCCGTACAACCGTCGCTGACCTTCAGAAGATGCATGACTATCTGCTCTCTACCTACGGATATGAGGCCGGCCCTTACGAGAACTTCCGCAACTTCGAAGAGAAGAACCACAAGATCCTGGCAAGACTCGACTGGAACATTTCCAAGTCCAGCAAGTTCACCCTCCGTTACAATGAGGTTGTAGGAACTTCTGACGTTCTGACCAACGCTACCTCAGCTCCAAATCCAAGAGGTTCAGGTCGTATTTCCGCCCAGTCCGTTGCATTCCAGAACGCATGGTACGGCTTTGAGAATACGGTAAGAAGTATAACCGCCGAGTTGAACTCCAACTGGGGTAAGGTTTCAAACAACTTCCTGGCTTCCTACACCATGATCGAGGACAAGAGAACTTCCGATTCTGACGAGTTCCCATTTGTAGATATCTACAAGGGCGGTGACCAGTACATGTCATTCGGATACGAGCTCTTCACCTATAATAATGACGTTAAGAACAATACCCTTACCATCAAGGATAACCTGACATTCTCTCTCGGCAACCACAACATTACCGTAGGTGCTGGATATGACAGGCTCTACTTCAAGAACAACTACATGAGGGAGGGTACTTCTTACTATAGATACAACTACAACGGAACCAAGGACCCTGCTACAGGAATCACCTATGCAGACGGTATGGAGGCTTTCTATGCAGGAGCAACTCCTACAGCATTCGCTATCCAGTACGCTTACACCGCCGGCGAGAAGCCAGGTGTTGAGCTGGCATTCGGAATGGCTTCACTGTATGCTCAGGACGAGTGGAAACCTTCTGACAACTTCAAGCTGACTTACGGCTTGAGAGCAGAACTTCCTCTCTATCATAACAAGCTTGACTCAAACGCCGAGGTTGATGCATTCAAGTTCAACAAGTGGAACAACTCCTGGAGAGACCATTATGGAATCGGTACTGCAGAAAAGAACTACAGCATCGAGAGTGGCAAGTGGCCAAAGAGCAGAGTACAGTTCTCACCAAGAATCGGCTTCAACTGGGACGTTCTCGGAGACCGCAGCGTCCAGGTTCGTGGAGGTACAGGTCTGTTCACCGGATTCCTGCCTTTCGTATGGTACACCAACCAGCCTAACGGTGCCGGTATGATCCAGTCTCCTGAGGTTTTGATCACCGATGTAAATAAGCTTGCAGCAAACCACATTACCTTCAATCCTGATTTCCGCAAGGTTATCGACGCAAATCCAACCCTGCTGCCTACAACCCCTGGTAAGCTTCCTGACAGCCCTGCTCTTTGCGAGGTTGACAAGGACTTCCGCATGCCTCAGGTTTGGAGAACCAACCTCGCTGTAGACTTCGAGCTTCCTTGGAACATGGTATTCACCCTTGAGGAAATCTTCACCAAGGATATCAACGCAGTAATGCAGAAGAATATCAATATGGAATATCCAGCCGGCTTCTATTCAGGTTCAGACCGCAGAGCTTACTGGACAACCCAGAAGATAAACTCCAAGGTTAGTTCAGCAATGCTCCTTTGCAATACCAACAAAGGATTCCAGAACTCTCTGACCGCCCAGCTGACCAAGAACGCCAGCAGAGGTTTCAGCGGAAGCATCGCCTACACATATACTATAGCTAAGGACGTTACTTCCAACCCTGGTTCTACCGCAGCATCCGCTTGGAGCTCCAACCCTGTCATCAATTACCTCAACGATCCTGAACTGAGCTACTCTAACTTCGCAGTTCCTCACAGGGTAGTAGGTAACATTTCCTACAGGTTCGAGTGGGCAAGACATTTTGCAACCACCGTTTCCCTCCTCTACACCGGAAGCGCACAGGGAAGATGCAACTGGATGTATTCAAACGATATGAATAAGGATGGCTACAGTGCTGACCTTATGTATATCCCTAGAAATCCTAAGGACATCGAATTCACTGATTACACTTACAAGTGGCCTGATGGAAGTGGAGTTTCCCACAACGTACTTGTTACCGGAGATCAGGCACAGGCTGCTTTCTGGCAGTATGTAAATGACACCAAGTATCTGCGCAAGCACAAGGGAGAGTATGCAAAGAGATTCGCTTATGTTGCTCCTTGGCACAACAGATGGGATTTCAAGATCATGCAGGATATCTTCACCAACTTCGGAACTAACCGCAGATTCACCCTCCAGGCCAGCCTGGATATCGTGAATGTCGGCAACCTTCTCAACAAGAAGTGGGGTGCTTACAAGAGCATGACCAACCAGAGCTATGACAACCTTCGTCCTCTGACATTCGTGAACAACAGTGGTGGAGTTCCTAAGTACAGACTGAATGCCAATGCAACAGCCAATGATCCGGCTAGCGTAATTGACAACTTCTACAGTGCAAACTCCTGGAAGAAGACTGTTTCAACAAGCTCTACCTGGGGAATGATGTTCGGACTGAGACTCCTCTTCTAAGAGAAGTTCTCAACCCAAAAAGAATGAGGATGGCCTTTTGGTCATCCTCTTCTTTTATGTGTTTACTTAAACGTTTCTTTTTCCTGTTCCGTTACACTGCATTATTCTTCATCGTTCATCAGAGCGAAAACAATTTCAAGGGTAGGATGGTTGGCGTGAAGCGGACCGTTAATCCTGGCTACCGAGTAGGCCGTACGGTCGAGGGTATAATTGGTGGTGGAGGCGGAAGTGTAATAATTGCTTGTCGTTGAAGAAGCTACAGTGGAAAACCACATAGCGTATCTCTTCCAGTTGGCGGCTATCTCACTCCTGTCCTTGTTGCACATCTGCTGAATCTGACTGGAGATGTCTCCCGAATAATAACTTAAAGACCTGTTTGCAGCTCCTACGGCATTTCCTGATGCATAAACATCCTCAAGAGGGGCATAATAGAAATGGTTGCTGGTGTCTTTTTCCTTGTTGTTAGGATAAAGGGATGCAGGAAAACATCTGTTTATGTTGTTTACGGTGGAATTATCCGTAACGAAAGGCAACTTGTAAAGGGCCTTGCAAATCAAGATTTTCTTAGGGTCATATCCGTTTGAAGACATCCAATGATCCAGCATGTCCTTCAGGGCGAGAGGATCTGTGTAGGCCTTAAGACCACCGAGTCCTTCTACGGTGAGATATTCCTGAGGTTCCACTTTCTCCAGAGGTTTGGATGAGTAGGTGGAGAAATTCTGGGTGTAAGTGTTGCTTCCCAGCGGCAGGACAATGGTGGTGTCTTTTCTTGGAAGCCCGCTCTTCCAGGTAGGCTGGAAATTGAAAGTCAGGTAAATATATGCATCAGAGGTTCTGAAGACGTTGAGTCTTCCGCCAATAGTGCCTTCTTCAGGAGCATCGCAGGTAAAGAGAATCGCCTTGAACCTGTCCATGAAAGCTGCGGATGAATCCAGTTCTCTCTGGGTAGCGGTGAGGATTTTCTTGGCATAACTGTTTTTCAGGTACAGCCTGAGAGTATCTCCACCGGTATATACGACTCCGTTGGTGTCTATAGGGATATGGTTGTAATCCGAGTCTTTAAGGTCGCAATTATACTTGTAGGTGGTATCTACAACCTTGTTCATCTGATAAACGTGGATGTTCTGGGGAAGACCTTGCTGGCTCGGGTCCAGGATCAGGTTGGAGGATCTCGTGAATGTCAGATAAGCGTGCTTTATCCTGCGGTCTGATCCCAGATCCACTTTCTTGGTGGAATAGAAGTAATAGTTTGTTGCGAAACTGTGTGTGGTCAGGCCGAATTCTTCTGTGCGGAATGCTCCCAGGACGGCATTGCTGGTATTAAGGCTCTGCATACTGTCCAACATCTTGGTCTGAAGGGGAAGACCAAGGGTGACAGTCTGAAGCTTGAGGGCGTATTCGTCAGGAATATTGTTTACACCTAAAGTGTTGTCTACATCTATGCAGGAAGAGGCCGCAAAGGCCAGGGATATCATAAAGGATAAGGCAACTGCACGAAATCTTGAATGCATTACTCTTTCAAAAATTTTCCGTAAAACTTAATGTATCTGTTTGCGTATGAAGCGTCTGTGCCTGCTGTAATCTCGGAGAAGGAGAGGACCGGAACTTTTTCCTTTGCGGCAAAATCCAGAATCTCCTTGCCAAGAGTGCGGCTGGCGGCAATCACGCCGTCTGCATACTTGACGGCAAGTTTTGCAAGATTTATGCCAGTAGGGGTGTTCAGAAGTTCCACATCTGCCGGCTTCAGGTTACCGGTAAGGACTTTCTTTGCGAAAGAACCGCTGAAGCGTTCCTTGGCGACTTCGTCATAGAGGGAGACTATCACCTTGCAGTCCGTGAATATCGGGTCTGCCTTGTAAGCCTTCTTCAGGTAGAGAGGAACAAGGTTGGCCAGCCAACCGTTGCAGTGTACGATTGTAGGCTGCCACCTGAGCTTTTTTACCGTTTCCAGCACTCCGCGGGCAAACAGTATGGCCCTCTCGTCGTTATCCGGGAAAAAGGCGTCCTTTTCGTCGCGGAAGATGAATTTCCTCTTGAAATAGTCTTCGTTTTCTATGAAATAGACCTGCAGACGGGCCTGTGGAATGGATGCTACCTTTATAACCAGCGGCCTGTCCACGTCGCTGACCACGATATTCATTCCGGATAGGCGGATGACCTCGTGCAGCTGGTTTCTCCGCTCGTTTATGCAGCCATACTTCGGCATGAACGAACGGATCTCCATTCCGCTTTCCTGTGCGGCCTGCGGCACGAATCTGCCGGCAAGGGCTACAGGAGTCTCCGGAATGTACGGGGTAATTTCCGAACTTATGTATAAAATCCTGACAGGCGCTTTCATCCGTAAAATAGTTTATGCAAAGATAACAATTTTTTTTAACTCTTGCTTCATTTTTATAACTTTGGCAGTCGTATCTATATGGACAGGAAGGAAAAGAATACTCTGCGAAGGCGTTTTTGGCGCTCTTACATTTCTTCAGTGATAAGCATCGCCCTGGTGCTTTTCATTGCCGGTTTGTTTGCCATCCTTCTTCTTAGCGCCCGGAAGGTTTCAGCATATTTCAAGGAAAATGTGAAACTGTCCGTCATGCTCTCCGACAAGGCCACTCCTTCACAGGCGGAACAGTTCGCACAAAACCTGGCGCAGATGCCTCAAGTGGCTTCCTCAGAACTCATTACTCAAGAGAGGGGAACCCAGGAGATGAAGGATTTCCTCGGCGAGGATTTCCTGGACGTGTTCGAATCCAACCCCATCCCCGCATCAGTGGACCTACAGTTGAAAAACGAGTATTTCCAGCCGGACAGCATCGCCCGTCTGAAGGAGATTTTGTGCGAGGATCCTCTGGTGGACGACATTAAGTACGAAGAGGGGCTGATTTCTGCCATCAACCGTAATCTCCGGCGTGTGGGAATCATATTCGCCTTCTTCGTGGGGCTGCTTGCCCTTATATCCATTGTGCTGGTAAACAACACGGTAAGGCTTAACATCTTCTCCCGTCGCTTCTCTATTAGGACAATGCAACTGGTGGGAGCCACCAGATCCTTCATCCAGAGGCCGTTCCTGGGAAACGCGGTGCTTCAGGGAGCCTTGAGCGCCTTGATTGCGGCAGCCGGATTGTTTGCCTTTTTGTCGGTGGCTAAACGACAGATTCCGCAGCTCTGGTCTATCATCGGAACGGAATCTTTCCTATATTGCGGCCTCGGATTGCTGTTGCTGGGAATAATGCTTTGCTATTTCTGCACGCTGGCGACAGTAAGGAGGATGACCTCCATGTCCGTGGACAGAATGTATAATTATTGACAATGCGGAAAACAGATATGGAAGAGAATAAAGGATTTTTCGCTCTCCCGAAGAAGAACCTGATATGGATGATCGTGGGATTCCTGGTAATGGTTGCCGGATACCTGCTGCTTTGCGGCGGAGGTAGCCAGGACCCGTCCGCTTTCTCCCCGGAAATCTTTAGTTTCAGACGTTTGGTGCTGGCGCCCATAGTTATCATTGCCGGCGCTGTAGGGACAACTGTCGCGATTATTAAAATAAAGAAATAACAATATGATGGAATGGTGGCATGGCCTGATTCTGGGCCTGGTTCAGGGAATTGCAGAATTCCTTCCAATCAGCAGCAGCGGACATCTGACCATAATGCAGGAAACTATGGGAATCAGCGGAGAGGGCAACCTTGCCTTTGACGTTGCCGTTCACGTGGCAACTGTGCTGAGTACCCTGGTGGTGTTCTGGAAACCTATATCCAGAATAGGAAAAGGATGTTTGACAAAAGGAATGAACAAGGAGAAGGATTATGTCCTGAAGATACTTGTTTCCATGATTCCGATCCTGTTCGTGGGCTTTCTGCTCAAGGATCTTGTAGAGAGGATATTTGATACCGAGAGGGTTGCGCGCCATACCGGAAACGGGCTTCTGGTTGTGGGCATTATGCTGATAGTGACCGCCATATTGCTCCTGGTAAGCGAAATAATCTCCGCTGTCAGGGACCTCAAGCACGGTAAGGATGCCGAGGATAAGGCCCAGAAGATTGCGGACAGGATGTCCGTAACCAGCGAAATGGGCGGTCCTGAAAGACGCAAGATCTACGCCCTTCAGAACGGAATCAACTACTGGCAGGCATTTATTGTCGGCGTGGCCCAGGCCTTTGCAGTCCTTCCGGGCCTTTCCCGTTCAGGAGCCACCATCGCCACAGGTCTTATGAGCAAGGTCAAGAAGACTTCCATAGCGCAGTTCGCTTTCCTTATGGTAATTGTTCCAATCCTGGGAGAAGCCTTCCTGGAGATCATCAAGGGTGTCCGGGGTGCGGATATGGGTAATTTCCTGTCTGTTCCCGTTATTTGCGGGTTTGTCGCCGCATTTATCGCCGGTTTGTTTGCCTGTACAACCATGGTGCAGATCCTCAAGAAGTTCCGCCTCTGGGGCTTTGCGGTTTACTGCTTCATCGTTGGTGTGCTCTGCATAGTACTTCCGTATTGCATCGGCTAAATGGCCCTGAGTTATTTCATAGCAGACACTCATCTGGGACTGGAATATCAGGACCCGGTAAAGAGGGAAAGGCAGTTTGCCTCTTTCCTGGAGTCTTTGCCGGAGGAAACCTCCCGGGTATATCTTCTCGGCGATATATTTGACTTTTGGTACGAATACAAGGACGTCATCCCCAGAAAGTTCACCCGCACCCTCGGGGCTTTGGCCCATCTTGCGGACCGCGGTGTCGAACTCTTTTTCATAAATGGCAACCACGATGTCTGGACATACAGCTATCTTCAGAAGGAGATAGGGATAAAGATCCTTCCACAGCCATCTGTCATAGATCTCGACGGGGTTCGTTTCTGCATAGGCCACGGAGATGATATCTGGCACGGCACGCGTATGTACAGGTTGATGAAAGCCTGCTTCAAATGCCGGTTCCTCCAGGTTTTGTTCAGTGCTCTCCATCCGAGATGGGCAATGCTTCTGGGTCATGGCTGGAGCCGTCACAACCGGCTGACTCATTTCAAGAGTGAGGACGAAAAGACCATCGCCGAGTACAAACAGGCGATTGAAAGGGATGGCTCGGCCTGGGCGGAGTCTTTCCAGAAGGACCTTGAGAAAAAAGGGGAGAAGAAGGCGGACCATTTCATATTCGGGCACTATCATCTGCCATTAACCGTAAAGTTGGAAAGCGGGGATTTCTCCATTCTGGGAGACTGGATCCATAATCCTGACTATATGGTCTTCGACGGGGTTTCTCTGAAAAGGGAGAAGCCTCACTTTGAAAACATGGAATAATACAGGGAGTCGAAAGCCCCCATATTGTACAGCATCACCAGGTCCTCAACCTGGCGGTCTTCCCCGAATTTGTCATAAGGTTTCTTGAGGTCGTTTCCGAACAGTCGGGCCACCGTCTGCCAGAATCCGGCGGAGAGCCTTCCCCTGTATTCGCGGATAATGTAGAAAGAGGTGCGGCCCATTTCCCTGTCTATGAGCTTGAGCAGAAGCCCACCCTGGGAAATGGTGAGATCCCTCATCGGTTTTTCAAATTGCTTGAAGAGTCTCTTCTGATACTCGGCGATATATCTCTCCCTTTCCGCTTCCGAGAAGTCGCTGGTTGCGAGTACGCTATCTGCCTCCTGGATGATTTCCCTTGCCTGAAGGGCATATGGATAGGTTTTCTTGAAGTTATAGACCAGGCGGCGGTATTGTCTCCAGTTCTGACGGTTGCGGTTTCCTTTCATCCTGGCGAACTTGAAGATGGCCGGCAGCCTGTCCAGGAATATGGTGTCGCCGTCCAATACCTGTATGTTCATCACGTAGTAAGGGCCTGTCGTGATACCAGCCTTCTTTTTCTCGGCCTCCAGGCGGTTCAGCCTCTCCTGGCGTCGGCGTATCCTGTCCTCTATGGCTTTCTTGTCTTTCTGGATCCTTTCGAATTCGTTCAGCGATTTCTTTATGGTGTCCCTGCCCTGGGCGAAAGCTCCCGCATGGGGCAGGCCGGCCATCAGCACCGCCACAGCAAACACCTCAGATATGCGAACGAATAATTTCACGATTCAAAAATACTGCAAAACTTGTGCATTTTTGTATATTTGTGTTTGTCTTAATAATTGGGCAATGAACGATTTCTTCCATTTTCAGGGC
This sequence comes from uncultured Bacteroidia bacterium, assembly GCA_902789435.1. Classification (GTDB taxonomy): domain Bacteria; phylum Bacteroidota; class Bacteroidia; order Bacteroidales; family UBA932; genus Egerieousia. Next base: position 44,675 of record CADAOA010000012.1, read on the forward strand.
TTTACGCCGTGGGCATTTCTGGTGGATATGGGCTTTATCTTTGCCCTTATGCTGGTTGGCAAGTTCATCAGGGTAAAGGTCAAACTGGTACAGAAACTGTTCATACCGCCGAGTCTGATAGCCGGTCTGCTGGGTCTTGCCCTGGGTCCGTACGGCTTGGAAATCATTCCTTTTTCAGGAAACCTTTCTTCCTACGCCGCCGTTCTGATAGCCCTGGTGTTCGCCACCCTTCCTTTTTCCGCCCAGAAGGCTTCCGTCAAGGAGATTGTCACAAGGGTGGGCCCGATGTGGGTTTACGCTCAGCTTGGAATGCTTCTCCAGTGGGGCATCATGGGTCTTTTGGGAATATATCTATTCAAGACGATCTGGCCTGACCTTAACAGCGCGTTCGGAGCCATGCTCCCTACAGGTTTCTACGGCGGCCACGGAACGGCTGCTGCCATCGGCAGCGCCTTCGAGAACCTGGATGGCGGCCTCAAGTGGGATGATGCCATGACCCTTGGCATGACCACCGCCACCGTGGGTGTGATCATGGCCATAATATTCGGTCTTTTCATAATCAAATGGGGAGCCAGGCACAAGCATACAAGATTCATCGCCGATTTTAAAGACCTTCCTCCGGAGCTGAGGACAGGCCTTCTTCCGGAAGGCAAGAGGAATTCCCTGGGACAGGCCACTACCTCATCCATTTCCATAGAACATCTGACTTTCCATTTTGCCATCGTGTTCGTGGTGGCTTTCTTGGGATATGTTCTCAGCATTGCCGTAAAGAACTGGTGCAGCGACCTTCCCGCTCCTTATAACGGACTGGAACTTCCTGTTTTCTCCTGCGCCTTCGTGGCAGGTCTGATTCTCAAGAAACTTTTCGACCTTACCAAGGTTACCGAATATGTAAGCCATCAGACCATCCAGAGAGAGGGCAGTTTCTTTACGGACCTGCTGGTTACCTGCGGTGTGGCTTCTATCAAGCTCGGAGTCGTGGTACAGTACTGGCTGCCTTTGCTGGTCCTTGTTTTCGTGGGAGTGGCCGTGGTGTTCTGCATCACGTTCTACTTCGGAAGGAGACTCAGTCCGTCCTACTGGTTTGAGCGCTCCATCTTCTCCTGGGGCTGGTGGACCGGCACTATGGCTATGGGAATCGCCCTGGAAAGGATCGTGGATCCTGAGATGAAGAGCAAGACTATGGACGATTACGCCCTTGCCTATCTTCCGATTGCTCCCGTGGAAATCATCCTCATCACCCTTGTCCCGATCGCCTTTTCAGCAGGCTGGGGTGGTCTGCTGATGTGGATTTGCCTTTTATTCAGTGCTGTCCTGATACTTCTGGCCTTTACCATGAAGTGGTGGAAGCGAAAGAGATAATTAACGGATTTATGAAAAGAATACTTGTTTTAGTCGCAGCTTTGTCTCTGCTGTGTGTATGCGGAGCTCAGGCTCAGGAACATTGCGGAAAATGCAAAAAGAGCGGAGCCCTCAACCTTACCGATGCCCAGTACATGGCTCTTGCAGACAGTATACACAAGGTTGCCATATCCTTTGACACCCACGTAGACACTCCAACCTATACCCTCCATCCGGACGGCCACTATACCGTGGCGAAAGGCCAGGTAAGCTTCGAGCTGATGAGACGCGGCGGCCAGGACGGGGCTTTCTTCGCCATCTACCTGGACCAGGGCCCTTGGCAGAACCAGAAATCCCTGGATTCCGCCTACAACTGGTGCCACAACGAGCTCCAGAGCTGGAAGGACTATGTCTCTCTCCACAGCGACGAGGCCGAGGTGGCTTATTCCACTGACGATGTCTATCGCCTGAAGAAAGAAGGCAAGAGAATAGTGGTCCTCTGCATTGAGAACGGCTATCCTGTCCGCACCCTTGAGGACCTGGACGAGTTCTACAAGATGGGCGTAAAGTACATAACCCTCTCCCACAACACTCCTAACCAGATATGCGACGGCTCAAGATACATCAACACATATTACTGGTATCCCAACACCGGCCACGGCCTTTCTCCGTTCGGATACAAGGTGGTGGAAAGGATGCAGCAGCTGGGCATAATGGTAGATGTTTCACACATCTCTTCAGAATCCCTTGTCGATGTGCTCAAGGTAACCAAGGCCCCTGTACTGGCCTCCCATTCATCCTGCAAGGCCCTCAAGCCTTCCCAGACCAGGAACCTCACCGATGACGAAATCCGCGCCATAGCGGCTGTTGACGGCGTAATCCAGGTTGGAACCGGAAGGTTCTTCCTCAGCGATGACCTTCCTTACTATAAAGTGGGCGTTGCCGTTCTGGCAAACCACATAGACCATATCAAGAAACTTGTAGGCTACCGCCATGTAGGCCTTGGAACCGACTTTGACGGCGGCGGGGGAGTAATCGGCCTTGACAACTCCGCCCAGATGAAGAACCTGACCGTGGAACTGCTCAAGAGAGGCTGGACCGCAGAAGAGTTGAAGGCCTTCTGGGGAGGAAACCTCCTGCGCGTCTGGAAAGCCTGCGAGGACTACGCCGCCCGGTTCAAATAGGAAAATTTTTTTCGGGCAGAAATCCAAAACATAGCTTCAGTCGAAAGTTTGCAAATTTGTAAATCGCTGAGATTGCCGGTTTTGACTATCAAAATAATTTGGCCAAAACTTTAAAAATTTTTAGCGAAAAAATTTGCAGATTCAGATATTTGTTTTACCTTTGCGTCCCGACATTTCGGTTCCGTTACAGCCAAAGTGTTGAGAATTAACGAGATAAAGCAATTTTAGCTATGTTACAACCAAAGAAAACCAAATTCAGAAGAATGCAGAAGGGCCGTATGAAAGGACAGGCCCACAGAGGAACTCAGCTTGCATTCGGTTCTTTCGGCATCAAGACCCTCGAGTCTTGCTGGATGACCGGTCAGCAGATAGAGGCTGCACGTCAGGCAGTAGTTCGTTATATGAAGCGTGAAGGATATGTTTGGATCCGTATTTTCCCTGACAAGCCATTCACAAAGAAACCTGCAGAAGTACGTATGGGTAAGGGTAAAGGTAGTCCTGAGGGATTCGTTGCCCCTGTAACCCCTGGTAGAATGCTTATCGAGGTTGAAGGCGTTCCTATGGAAGTTGCCAAGGAGGCCCTGAGACTCGGAGCCCAGAAACTCCCTGTTTCTACCAAGTTTGTAGTAAGAAGGGATTATGTTAAACAGTAAATGAGATTTAGATTATGGATACCAAAGAAATACGCGAAATGAGCGAGAAGGAGCTCAGGGAGAAGATTGAAACCAGTCGTGCAGCCCTGAACCAGATGCTTCTCAACCACGCTGTCTCTCCATTAGAGAATACATCTCAGATTAAAAAGGCCAAGAAAGATATCACCAGGATGCTTACTATCCTGACTGAAATCGAGAATAAAAAACAGAGCAAATAATGGAAAGGAAGCTTAGGAAAGTAAGAGTAGGTGTTGTAGTCAGCAACAAGATGGACAAGAGTGCCGTTGTAGCTGTCAAGACCAAAGAGAAACACCCTATTTACGGCAAGTTCGTAAATAAAACCACAAAGTTCGTAGCGCACGACGAGAAGAACGAGTGCTCCGAGGGTGATACCGTAAGGATCATGGAGACCCGTCCTCTGTCCAAGACAAAGCGCTGGAGATTAGTTGAAATCGTTGAAAAAGTTAAATAAGCTATGATACAGCAGGAATCAAGATTGATGGTAGCCGACAACAGCGGTGCAAAGGAAGTTCTTTGCATCCGTGTGCTTGGTGGTACCAGGCGCCGTTACGCCGGTGTAGGAGACAAGATCGTGGTAGCGGTTAAGAGTGCTATCCCTGGAGCTGACGCCAAGAAGGGTTCAGTATCCAAGGCAGTAGTTGTTAGGACAAAGAAAGAGATCCGCCGTGCAGACGGTTCTTACATTAGATTCGACGAGAACGCTTGCGTCCTCCTGGACAACCAGGGTGAGGTAAGGGGAACCCGTATTTTCGGTCCTGTTGCAAGAGAGCTCCGCGATAACTATATGAAGATTGTTTCACTTGCCCCTGAGGTACTTTAATCATAGGAGGATTGACAATGAATGCAAAATTCCACGTTAAGAAAGGTGACATGGTCTTCGTAAACGCCGGTAACGAGAAAGGAAAGACCGGTAAGGTTCTCAGAGTAGACCACAAGAACATGCGCGCCATCGTTGAGGGACTCAACATGGTAAGCAAGAACACAAAGCCTAATGCCAACAACCCTCAGGGTGGTATCATCAAGCAGGAGGCTCCTATACATATTTCCAATTTGCAGCTTGTAGACCCTTCAAAGGGTGGTCCAACCAGAATCGGACGCCGCCTCAACGATAAGGGCAAGCTTGTACGTTACGCTAAAAAATCAGGGGAGGAAATCAAATAATGGCAAAGGAAGTTAAGAAAGAGCAGGCCGCCAAGGGCGCAAAGCAGGCTAAGGGCGAAAGCAAGGCTAAGAAGCAGGGCGGCGAGCAGGTAGTTCCTAAGGGATGGATTCCTAACCTGCAGAAGGAGTACAAGGAAAGAATAGCTGGCGAGCTCAAGAAGCAGTTTGGCTTCACCTCCGCCATGCAGATTCCAAGACTCGAGAAGATAACCATCAACCAGGGCGTCGGAGCCGGAGTTGCTGACAAGAAGATTGTCGAGAACGCAGCCGAGGAGCTCGCTCTGATCACCGGCCAGAAGGCTATCCTTACTTATTCAAGAAAGGATATCGCTTCCTTCAAGCTGAGAAAAGGCATGCCTATCGGATGCAAAGTAACTCTTCGCAGAGCCAAGATGTACGAGTTCATGGAGAGACTTATCAAGGTTTCCCTGCCTCGTATCCGCGATTTCAAGGGCGTTGAGGAGAAGTTCGACGGCAAGGGCAACTATACTCTCGGACTTAAGGAGCAGATCATATTCCCGGAGATTGATATAGACAAGGTATCAAAGGTTCTCGGAATGGAGATCACCTTCGTTACCAGCACAACCAAGGACGAGGAAGCACGTGCCCTCCTGGCAGCCTTCGGAGTTCCGTTCAAGAAGAAATAATAAAACAGATAGTATATGGCAAAAGAATCAATGAAGGCACGTGAAGTTAAACGTGCGAAACTGTGCGCCAAATATGCTGAGAAACGCAAGGCTCTCAAGGCCGCTGGCGATTATGCAGCTCTGGACAAGCTTCCGAAGAACGCTTCTCCTGTAAGGCTTCACAACCGCTGCTCCCTGACCGGAAGACCGAAGGGATATATGAGAGTATTCGGAATCAGCAGAATACAGTTCAGAGAGATGGCCTCCAAGGGTCTGATCCCTGGCGTACGCAAGGCAAGCTGGTAAAATAGTTAACTAAAGGATATCGATTATTAAAAACACAAGACAATGACTGATCCGATTTCAGATTTTTTGACAAGAATCAGGAATGCCTACAGGGCCAACCATAAGGTGGTTGAAATTCCTGCCTCCAGAATGAAGAAGGAGCTGACAAGAGTACTCTTCGAGAAGGGTTACATTCTCAGCTACAAGGTTGTGGAGGGTCAGCCCGTAGGAACTATCAAGATCGCGCTCAAGTACCATCCTGAGACCAAGACTCCTGCTATCAAGAAGATTGTCAGGGTAAGCCGTCCGGGTCTGAGGCAGTACAGGGGAGTGGAGAATATGCCAAGGGTTCTCAACGGACTGGGCATCGCCATCCTCTCTACCTCAAGAGGTATTATGACAGACAAGGAAGCCAGGCTGCAGAACGTAGGCGGCGAGGTGCTTTGCTATGTTTACTAACAGATAATATTTTTAGAATATGTCAAGAATAGGAAAATTACCTGTAAGCCTTCCACAAGGAGTTTCAGTCTCCGTAGAGAATAATGTGGTAAAGGTTAAAGGCCCTAAGGGAGAACTCTGCCAGAAGGTAGATCCAGATATGGAAGTCTCCGTTGAGGGAGGCGTGCTTACTGTAAAGAGACCTACAGACCAGCCGCGCCACAGATCCATGCACGGTCTTTATCGTGCTTTAATTCACAACATGGTTGTAGGAGTTTCTGAAGGTTTCCAGACCAAGCAGGAACTCGTGGGTGTAGGTTACCGTGTAGAGGCAGCCGGCCAGCTTCTGAAGTTCAGCCTCGGTTATTCTCACGACATCTATCTCCAGCTTCCGAGCGAGGTTACCGCTGAGGTTCCTCAGGTGAAGAAGGGAGCTAACCCGATTCTGATTCTCAAGAGTGCAGACAAGCAGCTGCTCGGAATGGTTGCCGCAAAGGTACGTTCACTGCGTAAGCCTGAACCTTATAAGGGCAAGGGTATCAAGTTCGAGGGCGAAGTGCTCCGCAGAAAGGCAGGAAAGACAGCCGCAGCTAAATAATGGAGGATAGGTTATGAATAAGATAGAAAGAAGACAGAGAATCCGTTACCGTATCCGCAAGATTGTCAGCGGAACACCGGAAAGACCAAGAATGAGCGTGTTCAGATCCAACAAGCAGATCTATGTACAGTTCATCGACGATGTTAATGGCGTTACTTTGGCAGCCGCTTCTTCCCTGGATAAGGACGTTGCAGCTCAGACCGAAGGAAAGACCAAGACAGAGGTTGCAGCTCTGGTTGGAGCAGCCGCAGCAAAGGTTGCCGCAGCAAAGGGCATTTCCGAAGTTGCTTTCGACCGCGGAGGTTACCTCTATCACGGAAGAGTTAAAAGTTTGGCAGACGCCGCACGCAAGGGCGGTCTTAAATTCTAAGGACTATGGCAGAGATGAACAATAAGAACAAAGACATCAGGACTACAGACCTTGAACTCAAGGACAGGTTGGTAGCTATCAGAAGGGTGACCAAAGTAACAAAGGGAGGCCGCCACTTCAGCTTCGCAGCCATAGTAGTTGTAGGAGATGAGAAAGGTGTCGTAGGTTACGGACTTGGCAAGGCCAATGAGGTTACCACAGCCATCTCCAAGGGCATCGAGGATGCAAAGAAGAATCTTGTTAAGGTTCCTGTTTACAACAACACGATTCCTCACGAGCAGACCGCTAAATTCGGTGGCGCAGAGGTATTCATGAAGCCAGCCGCTCCTGGTACTGGAGTAAAGGCCGGTGGTGCTATGCGTGCCGTGTTCGAGTCTGTAGGTATCCATAACGTGCTTGCAAAATCCAAGGGATCGTCTAACCCTCACAACCTGGTAAAGGCTACTATCGCAGCCCTTTCACAGATGAGAGACGCTTATACCGTAGCAGGTCTGAGAGGCGTTCCTATGAATAAAGTATTTAACGGATAAGGAGATTCATTATGGCTAAAGTAAAAGTTACACAGGTAAGAGGAAGAAGCGGCGCTACCAAGAGGCAGATCGCCACTCTCGAGGCTTTAGGAATCAAGAAGATTCACCATTCCGTAGAAGTTGAACTGACCCCAGTCATCAAAGGTATGATCGAGAAGGTTCGTCACCTTGTAGTGATTGAGGAAATTTAAGGAGGATAACAGATGAAACTCAATACATTAAAACCTGCAAAGGGTTCCTTGGGAAAGGAAAAGAGAATCGGTCGCGGAGAAGGAAGCGGACACGGCGGAACAGCTACACGCGGTATGAACGGTGCCAAGCAGCGCAGCGGTTATGCCAACAAGCTTGGTTTCCAGGGAGGTCAGATGCCTATTCAGAGGCAGCTGCCTAAGTTCGGTTTCACCAACACCAAGAAAGTTGTTTACAAGGTTATCAACCTTTCATCCCTTCAGTCTCTGAGCGAGAAGCTGGGCGTTGACTCCATCGGTCGCGAGACTTTCATCCAGAACGGTCTTGTTTCCAAGAACGACCTGGTAAAGATTCTCGGAAACGGTGAGCTCAAGAGCAAGCTCAACGTATCTGCAAACGCATTCTCCAAGAGCGCGGTTGCCAAGATAGAGGCATTGAACGGAACAGCAACAGTAATCTAACAAACAATGAAGAAACTTATAGAAACTATAAGGAACATTTTCAAGATCGAAGATCTGAGGAAGAGAATCGTCTACACGCTTCTGCTGATTCTGGTCTATCGTCTTGGAAGCTTTGTAGTGATGCCGGGAATCAACCCTAACATGATCGCAGATTCTGATCTTGCGGCTCAGACATCAGAGGGTCTTCTGGGATTGCTCAATATGTTCTCCGGAGGAGCGTTCGGTAACGCTTCGATATTTGCGTTGGGTGTAATGCCTTACATCTCCGCATCTATCGTGCTCCAGCTCCTTGGCATTATGGTTCCTTACTTCCAGAAGCTTCAGAAGGAAGGTGAGAGCGGAAGAAGGAAGATGAACCAGTGGACCCGTTACCTGACCATCGTGATTCTGGCAATCCAGGGCCCGGCTTATCTTACCAACCTCCACAACCAGCTTCCTAAGGAGGCGTTCCTGCTTCAGGGATTCTCCTTCAACCTGTTTGCAACACTGGTGCTTATCGGAGGAACCATGTTTATCATGTGGCTCGGCGAAAGAATCACGGACCGCGGTATTGGCAACGGTATCTCCCTGATCATTATGATCGGTATCGTAGCCAGACTGCCTCACGCTCTGATTGCTGAAATCGGAACAAGGATGAACGCAAGCG
>CADAOA010000013.1 GCA_902789435.1 uncultured Bacteroidia bacterium
ACTCCGATAGATTTTTCCATAGACCGGGATATCCTGGCTTCCACTCCAAAGGGGCTCCTGCCATTCCATAAATACGCGATGTTCACCCGCACACCTCTTGAAGAGCATCTGGTGGAAGGTGCAATGTACGCCAAAGACAAGAAAGGTAAGGTTAAACTCCATTTCACTGTCTCCGAGGAGCATCTGGATGATTTCAAAAACCTTTTCAACAGATTCAAGGCTGGTTACGAGAACAGATATAACTGCACTTATGATGCTGTTTTCACAACCCAGGACCACTCCACAGACGTTATTGCCTACGATGAAGCGGGCAATCCTTTCCTAAAGGAAGACGGCTCGGTCCTCAAGCGCCCTGCCGGCCACGGAGCTCTCCTCAAGAACCTTAATCTCTGCGATGAGGATTTCATCTTCATCAAGAACATAGACAATGTGGTTAAGGAACCTTTCCTGGACGATACCGTAGATTCTTCTGGGTATGGCTATTCAGATGAGAAACAGCATAGGGGATAAACTGGACCGCCCGATAAGAGTCTGCGGTATGGTCAAAAACGAGGGTGAACCTGGCGGCGGACCTTTTGTCTGCAAAGAAAAGGACGGCTCCACTTCTCTCCAGATTCTGGAAAGCGTCCAGATTGAAGACAAGTCCCTTATGGCAAACTCAACACACTTCAACCCGGTGGACATTGTCTGCTGCATAAAGGACAAAAATGGCAACAAATTTGACCTTAAACAGTTTACTGATCCGACAACAGGCTTGAGCGTAGAAAAGACCTTTGCCGGCCGCAAGGCAAAATACACGGAACTCCCCGGACTGTGGAACGGCTCAATGAGCCGCTGGAATACAGTTTTCGTGGAAGTTCCGATATCTACATTCAATCCCGTCAAGACCGTTTCCGACCTCCTCAGACCGGTGCATCAGTGAAGTCGTAGGAAGCTGTAGCCAAAGCGTTTGACTGCTGCCTTCTCAAGTTCTTCACGGGCAGAAGGTTCTGCAATGGAAATCAGGGCTTTTGCTCTTTCTGCAAGGTCTTTGTTTCTCAGATAGACTATGCCGTACTCTGTGGCGATGTACTGGGCCTGAAAACGGGTGGTGACAACGCCTGCTCCGGGAGTCAGTGTAGGAACAATCTTGCTCTTGCCTTTGCTGGTTGCAGCAGGCAGTGCAATGAAGGTCTTGCCGCCTTCAGAAAGAGCACCGCCGTACATGAAGTCGTGCTGGCCGCCTACGCTGGAGAATATCTTCTCACCGATGCTGTCTGCGCAGATCTGGCCCGTAAGGTCAATCTCGAGGGCGGAGTTGATAGCCATCACCTTAGGGTTCTGGCGGATGATCTGAGGGTCATTGGTAAGAGCGACATCGTAGAACTCCATATCTTTGTTGTAGTGCAGGAACTCGTACATGTGCTTGCTTCCAAGAGCCAGTGAAGCAACACCTTTGCCAGGGCGGAACTTCTTGAGGGAGTTGTCAATCACGCCCTCTTCCATAAGCCTTACCACGCCGTCAGTCATTGCTTCCGTGTGAAGTCCAAGATGCTTGTGATGCTTGATAGCATTGAGAACGGCGTTAGGGATACCTCCGACTCCGATCTGCAGGGTGGCGCCGTCCGGAATCTCTGCCGCGATGTTGTTTCCGATTGCCCTTTCAATATCTGTAGGCTCGCCGAATTCCATCGCGACAGGAGGAATGTCGCACTCAACGGCAGCGTGGATCTTTGAGATGTGAATCAGGGCTCCGCCGTAGAGATAGGGGATGCTCTTGTTAATCTGGGCGACAACATAGTCTGCACTCTCCACGGCAGAAACTGCAAGGTCTGCGGAGATGCCGTAGCTGCAATAGCCGTCCTTGTCTGGTAGAGAACAGTTTATAAAGGCAACGTTTACAGGAAGCTGCCTGGAGCGGAAAAGGAAAGGGATTTCGCCGAGGAAGGCAGGTATCACACTGCCGTATCCATCGGCAACCCATTGCCTCTGGTCTGCGCAAAGGAAGAGGCTGCGTATGATGAAAGAGTCTTTATATTCCTCCTTGCAAAAAGGAGCCACGCCCCTTGGAATGCAGAAAGCGCTGTAGATTTTAACGTCGCGGAGTTCATCCGCCCTGTCGGCAAGAGCTTGCTGAAGTATCTCGGGAACAGCAGTGCTGCCCTGGAAATATACACCGTCTCCACTCTTTACGCACTGTACGGCTTCCGCCGCACTAACATATTTGATGTCTGACATATAATCTTTGGAATATTATAAAGTATCCGTCTGCCTATGCTTTCTTTTCTTTCTGTATTTGGGCAAAAAGTCCGAGCCTCTGGTCCAGGTTCTCGAAGTCCTCTTCTGAACTGAGCCTTGATACGCAAGCACGGATGCCCCTCTGGCGGCTGCCGGTAGAGTCAAGTGAGATGGCTGTAATTCCGCATCTTACAAGGTTGTACATAAGTTCGGAGCAAGTCATGTCTTTATATCCGATGGTGTAAAAGAAACCGTCTCCCACCTTGCGGTCAAGGTCTTTGTCATAGACGATGTGGAATCCGTGCTTTTCAAAAATAGCCTTCGAGCGGTGGGCTCTCTGGCCGTATTTGGACATCTCGGAGATGAAGTCTATCTTTCCCTCCGCAGCTCCGCCAAGAAGCGCGGCGTATGCGTACTGGGCTGAATGTGAAACTCCTGAAGAAGCGGCATAGAGATATGTCAGCACAAAGTTGTCTCCCATCCTCCCGATTCCGTACTTCTTTCTCAGGGCAGGATATTCGCGATAGTAGAGCTTAGGAGAGAAGCATACAGCCGCGATTCTCTCGCCGGCGTAGCTGAATATCTTGGAAGAAGACATCATTATGACATAGTTGTCCGTGTACTTTGAAACCGTAGGCTGGAACGGTGGCTGGTATGGCTTGGAAAGATCCTGGCGGAAGTCCATGCAGAAATACGCAAGGTCTTCAAGCACAACCACATCGTACTTGGTTGCCAGTTCTCCGATAGTTTTCAATTCGTCTTCGCTGAGACATATCCACGCAGGATTGTTTGGGTTGGAATAAAGCACTGCGGCGATGTTTCCCTTTGACATATATTCTTCCAGCTTCGGGCGGAGCTTGTCTGCACGGAACTCGTATATATCAAAAGCCTCTGACTTAATGTTGTTTATCTTGGCCTGAAGCATGTTTGGCGCAAAGCCTGGATTGATGTAAAGTATGGTGTCCTTCTCAGGATTGAGCTGTGAACATTCCAGGATAAGGTTCATGCTGCCCTGCATGGAACCTACGGTTGGCACTATGCACTCAGGGTCAATATCAACGTCCGCAAACGCTTTCAAGAACTTTGAAGCGTTCTGTTTCAGTACCGGAATTCCTCCGATTGGAGGATATTCGTGGGCTATATTGCTGTCCAGGGCTTTCTTCTGGGCCTCAATTCCAACAGGGCAGGCAAGTATTCCGGGAACTCCTATCTCAAGATGAATGAAACGCATGTCTTCCAGTTCCTCAAGCTTGTTGGCAACTGCAACACATTGGCGGATGGTGGCGTGTGAGATATCGGAGATGTCCATCTTGGCCAATACTTCATCTATGACGTTTTTGGCTATAGGTCTTTCCATAATTCTTGTTTTGCTATTTCTTTTCTGCTATCGCATAACCGGCTTCAAAAGCCTTGATGTTGTCTTCAACGATTTTCTCACCCTTGCGGGCAAAGACGTTGCGGATTCCTTCCTTGAGAGCCTCTACATCCAGTATCTCGATGTACTTTGCCGCAGCTCCCAGTAGGGCCATATTGCTTGAGCGCGGAGCTCCGCAATCTTTTGCAATCTGGTCAGAATCAAAGGAAATCACATTTGCATCGCGATTCAGGTCAGAGTCTATTGCAGAAACTTCCGGATATGCGGGGATGTTTACAAATGGAGCGCTGTTAGTGATAATCCAGCCGCCTTTTTTCAGGTACGGAAGATACCTGAGGGCTTCCATAGGCTCCATCGAGATTATGATTTCACATTCTCCCTTTGGTATCAGATCGCTGAAAATAGGGTCGGAAGAGAGCCTGAGGTTGCTCTGCACGTCTCCGCCTCTCTGGCTCATTCCGTGAACCTCCGCCTGTTTCAGGTAAAGATTGTTCTTTATTGCGGCCCAGCCGATTACAGTGGCTATGGAAAGAATTCCCTGGCCGCCGACTCCTGACAATATGATATCTTTTTTCATGATCTTACTGTTTTTTAAGGTGCCTCTTGGCAGTCTGGATACATTCTCTGCGGCATACCACAACGGATACTCCGCGATATTCTATTTCTTCCTTGATCACCCTCTCCATCTCTTCATAGTTCTTAGGAAGAGGAATTATGAGCCTTACGTGCTCCTTTGGAACCCCGATTCCAAGGCAGATGTTCTCTATCCTTCCGAATGCCGCGCTGTCCTGGCCTCCGGTCATTCCGGTTGTCAGGTTATCTGATATGCAGACGGTTATGTTAGCCCCCATATTCACGGCATCCAGAAGTCCGGTCATTCCGCTGTGGGTGAATGTGGAGTCTCCGATTACTGCTATTGAAGGATGGACTCCGCTCTCCGATGCACCGATTGCCATCGTGATGGAAGCTCCCATATCCACGCAGCTGTTGATTGCGTGGAAAGGTGCCAGATAGCCCAGGGTGTAGCAGCCTATATCGCTGAATACACGTGCGGTAGGGTAGTTTTTCACTACTCTGTTGAGTGCTGTGTAGAAATCCCTGTGGCCGCATCCCATACAGAGTGCCGGTGGCCTTGGGACTGCAACCTCACTCTTTGTGCAAGCCTCTTTCTCAGGCATTCCCAGAGCCTTCCTCAAGACATCCGGTGTCAATTCTCCCGTGCGCGGCAGGGTTCCGTCAAGTCTTCCCCTGATTTTAACCGGAACCGGAAGAAAGCCTCTGAGTGCTTTCTCCAGAAGCGGCTGGCCTTCCTCAACTACAAGTATGCTATCGCACATTGTAGCCAATTCCTGCACCTGCTTCCTTGAAACTGGATAGCGTGTTACCTTGAGAGTAGGGAAAGCCGGTTCTCCCTCGATGTTCTCCATCAGGTAGTTCCAACCAATTCCGCAGGCGATCACTCCCATCGGAGCCTTAGGGCCTGAGAGGACATTGGCGTTTTCGGAATCTTCTTCGTATTGCGCCAGCTGTTTGATAACCACCTCGTTTCTCAGCCTTGCCACTGCCGGCAGAAGCACCCATCTCTTCTGGTCCTCAGGGAACTGGAGCGGATTCTCTTCTCTCATCGGCGATGTCTTTACAACTGCCCTGGAGTGTGCCATTCTGGTTGTAAGCCTCATCAGAACAGTGGTGTGGTATTTCTCCGAATAATCGAAAGCAAGACGCACCATATCGTATGCTTCCTGCTGAGAAGAAGGCTCGAAGCAAGGCACCATCGCGAACTCGGCATAGAACCTGGAATCCTGCTCGTTCTGAGAGGAGTGCATTGACGGATCGTCACAGGCTACAACCACCAGTCCTCCGCTGGCTCCGGTCATTCCTGAATTTACAAAGGCGTCTGCGCAAACGTTCATTCCTACGTGTTTCATGCACACCAGCGCCCTCTTTCCCGCGTATGAAGCGCCAATAGCGGCTTCCATTGCGGTTTTCTCGTTGCTGCTCCACTGGCAGTGCACCTTGCGCTCCCTGGCCAGAGGACTGCCCTGAATATACTCCGTAATCTCGGTTGACGGAGTGCCAGGATAGGCGTAAACGCCAGAAAGCCCCGCGTGCAGGGCTCCCAGTGCCAAAGCCTCATCTCCCAGCAATAAAGTTTTCTCGGACATATCGATAATCAAGTAAATTAATAATTCGTTTTAAACGATACGAATTTACAAAATTATCTGGAATAACCAAAACTTTATTCTAAAAATCAAAAAGAAGCTTTTTTATGTTTCAAATTATAAGAAAGGTTAAACCGCATTCAAAGCAAAAGAAAAGCAGCAAATGACTATGTCAGATGCTGCTTTAAAAATGTCGCTACTTGTCTGGGGCTTTATTCAGCCAGGGCTTCATCGTACATCTTGCGGTGAGAGTAGAAGACACCTTCATACTCTTCCTCGATGTCATCAACCATCCAGTCGTCACCGTTGAACTTGAGGGTCAGCCTCACAAGAGTAGGGTTCTCCTGGTCGTCGAAAGCCTTAACTTTAACATAAGCCTTGGCGGTCTGGCTGTTGATATCCTCTGCCTTTACAAACTCATAGGAAGGGTTGTGGCAGTCCTGGCCCATTACCCAGTGGTCGTGGTCAATATAGAGGTTGCCACTCTCGTTCTGCTTCTTGAGGACTTTCTCCTGAAGATCGAGCAAGTCTTTTGTGAAGAACTTGACGTCAGCATCTTCATACTTGTCCTGAGCAAGGGCGAAACCATACATCTCAGCGATTCTGCCTTCTATGTATTCCTGTGTCTGGAGATTGGAAGGAGCCTCGGTTATTACCTCATCCTTCGGATCGCCGGAGTTGTTCTTGTTGCACTTGCAGGAGACTGCTGCAATTGAAATGGCTGCACAGAGCAGCAATAGAGCTTTTTTCATAATCGTAAAATTACCAGCCAAGTATATGGGCAAACATCAAAGGAGCTACGATAGTTGCATCGCTTTCAACGATGAACTTAGGGCACTCAGGAGAGAGCTTGCCCCAGGTGATCTTCTCGTTTGGAACGGCTCCTGAATATGAACCGTAAGAAGTTGTAGAGTCTGAAATCTGGCAGAAATACTGCCACAGCATTGTGCCCTTCCACTGAAGGTCCTGTTCCATCATAGGAACGCAGCAGATAGGGAAGTCGCCTGCCGTACCGCCGCCGATCTGGAAGAATCCTGTTCCACGGTCGATTCCAGGACGGTTGTTGGCCTTGTACCAGTCAACAAGGTGCATCATAGTCTCGATGCCGCCCTTTACCAGATGAACGTCAAACTCACCTCTGATGCAGTGTGCTGTGAAGATATTTCCGGTAGTGGAGTCTTCCCATGCAGGAACTATGATAGGGATGTTCTTCTCGCAGGCTGCAAGAACCCAGCTGTCTTTTGGATCTATCTCATAGTATTGCTCCAGGACACCGCTGCGGATTACCTTGTACATAAATTCGTAAGGGAAAAGCCTCTCTCCCTTTGCGGCTGAATCTTTCCATGCGTCAACCAGATGGTCTTCCAGCCTTCTGAAAGCCTCTTCCTCAGGGATGCAGGTATCGGTGACACGGTTAAGATGGTTGTCCAGAAGCTCCTGCTCGTCCTGCGGGGTGAGGTCTCTGTAGTGAGGAACTCTCTTGTAGTGTGAGTGTGCTACAAGGTTCATGATGTCCTCTTCCAGGTTGTTTGCTGAGCAGCAAACAATTGCGAACTTGTCCTGACGGATCATCTCTGCCAGGGAAAGTCCCAGTTCAGCAGTACTCATTGCGCCGGCCATTGCAAGCATCATCTTTCCGCCTTCTGCCAGAAGCTGTTCGTAAGCCTTGATAGCGTCAACCATAGCGGCTGAGTTGAAATGACGATAATGGTGGTCAATGAACTGAGTGATAGGTCCTTTTGCCATAATCAAAAATATTTTAAACAATTAACTATACTGTCTGTTGTGTGAAATCGTTGCCCGAGGCGACAGTCCAGCGTACGGGCAATGCACAAATTTAATGAAAAATTGATTAGATTTGCACTCATTCAAAAATGCATTAAAAATTAAGCAGATGATAACCAAGAAGGCGATAGAGGCATTCGGTAGTATCCGTACACCTTTCTATTATTACGACATGGATCTCCTGAAGGAGACTTTGAAGGTTTACACTTCATACACAAAGAAATTCGGCTACAATGCGCATTATGCCATAAAGGCCAACGCAGAGCCAAAGATCCTGCAGACAATCTGCAAGGCAGGACTCGGAGCGGACTGCGTGAGCGGAAACGAAGTGAAAATCGCGATAAAGAACGGCTTTGCGCCATCCAAGATAGTTTATGCCGGAGTAGGCAAGAGCGACCGTGAAATCAAGACCGCCCTGAAGGCCGGAATCTACAGCTTCAACTGCGAGAGCGTGCCTGAGATACAAATTATCAACGATCTGGCGGCAGGAATGGGAGTTACCGCAAGGATATCGCTGAGAGTGAACCCGGATATTGACGCCCATACCCACAAATACATTTCCACCGGAAGGAAGGAGGACAAGTTCGGAATCAGCCCTTGGGAGTTCCAGGCTGTGGCAGACCTTCTGAAAGGCCTCAAGAACGTGAAACTCATCGGACTGCATTTCCATGTGGGAAGCCAGATCCTGGACATGAGAGTTTTCCCTCTGCTTTGCAGGATGGTGGAGCAGCTCCAGAGCTGGTTCATAGAGAGGAACATAAAGATAGAGAACCTGAACCTTGGCGGCGGACTGGGAGTTGATTACCAAAATCCTAACCAGAACCCGATTGCCAACTTCAAAGACTATTTTGAACTCATAAACAAGAACCTCAAGGTAAGGCCAGGCCAGAAGATCCACTTTGAGCCGGGAAGGGCTATTGTAGCACAGTGCGGACACCTGATTTCCAGGGTGCTGTATGTCAAGATAGGGCAGAAGATGAAGTTCGTGATCCTGGATGCCGGAATGAACGACCTCATCCGTCCGGCCCTCTATCAGGCACATCACGACATAGAAAACCTGGTTTCCACCGGCAAGAAGACAAAGTACGATGTTGTAGGCCCTGTATGCGAAAGTTCAGACAAGTTTGCACACAACATCTGGCTTCCTGAGACAAAGAGAGGAGACCTCGTAGCCCTTCACACCGCCGGAGCATACGGCCAGGTGATGGCTATGCGCTACAACCAGAAAGACCTTGCAAAGGCCTACTATTCAGATGAAATCGTAAAGTAATATGTTTGACAACCTAATAGACAGACTAGACCGGTCGTTCCGCCTGCTGAAAGGACAGGGCAGGATTACTGAAGTAAATATATCGGAGACCCTCAAGGATATCCGGAGGGCCCTCATCGAGGCCGACGTGAGCTACAAGGTGGCCAAGAGCTTCTGCGATGACGTAAAGCAGGTTGCACTTGGCCAGGACGTCATAAAGAGCGTCAAGCCGGGCCAGATGATGGTCAAGATAGTCCACGACGAACTTGCCCGCCTGATGGGAAGCAGCGCCACGGACATCAGCCTGAAGGGAAACCCTGCAATCATTCTCGTGGCAGGTCTCCAGGGTTCCGGTAAAACCACATTCTCAGGCAAACTTGCCAACCAGCTCAAGAACAAGAGGGGAAAGAGGGTTATGCTCGTGGCCGGAGACGTTTACCGTCCAGCAGCAATAGACCAGTTGAAGGTGCTGGCAGAATCCATTGACGTTCCGGTATATACAGAGGAAGGAGTCAAGAATCCGGTCAAGATCGCCGAGAATGCGGTAAAGGAGGCAAAGGCCAAGCAGTACGATGTACTGATCGTGGATACAGCCGGACGACTTGCCGTTGACCAGGAGATGATGACCGAGATCGGCAACCTCAAGAAAGCCCTGAACCCGAGCGAGATACTCTTTGTAGTAGACTCGATGACAGGTCAGGATGCAGTCGAGACTGCCAAGGCCTTCAACGATGTCCTGGACTTTGACGGAGTGGTTCTGACCAAGCTCGACGGTGATACCAGAGGCGGTGCCGCACTCTCCATCAAGGCAGTTGTCAACAAGCCTATCAAGTTCATATCCTCAGGGGAAAAGCTGGATACGCTGGATGTCTTCCATCCTGAACGTATAGCAGACCGAATCCTGGGAATGGGAGACGTTGTAACCCTCGTTGAGAAAGCCCAGGAGCAGATAAACGAGGAAGAAGCCCGCAAACTGAAGAAGAAACTCATCAAGAGCCAGTTCGACTTCAACGACTTCTACCAGCAGATACAGCAGATCAAGAAGATGGGTAACATCAAGGATCTGGCAAGCATGCTCCCTGGTGTAGGCAGGGCCCTCAAGGACGTGGACATAGACAACAGCTCCTTCAAGAATGTGGAAGCCATCATCCAGTCTATGACACCGTTTGAGAAAGAGCACCCGGAAGTTCTCAACGGCAGCCGCAGAAACAGGATTGCCAGCGGAAGCGGCACTTCCATCGCTGAAGTGAACCGCCTTATCAAGCAGTTCGAGCAGACCAAGAAAGTAATGAAGAACGTTGCCGGAGGTGGCCTCAGAAACCGTATGGCCCAGATGCGCAACCTCAGGAATATGGGAAGATAACAACGCAATCAGATGGAATACAAGATACTGGACGGAAAGGCTGAAAGTGCAGCCATAAGAGCCGAAATCAGGCAGGAAGTTGAACAGATACTTGCAAACGGAGGCCGCAGACCTTCCCTAACGGCAATTCTGGTAGGCAACAATCCCGCCAGCAAGACATACGTAGCCAACAAGGAAAAGGCGTGTGCGGACGCTGGATTCACTTCCGACGTAATCCGTCTTCCTGAAGAGACCACGGAAGAAGAACTGCTGAAAATAATACGCAATATCAATGCGGACAGCAACATAGACGGCCTGATCGTCCAGCTTCCTCTCCCTAAGCACATCGACGAGAACAAGGTGATCGCGGCTATAGTTCCCGAAAAGGACGTTGACGGATTCCATCCTGTTTCCGCCGGAAAGATGATGCTGGGCCAGGACACCTTCCTTCCGGCTACCCCGATGGGAATAATGACTCTTCTTGAACGCAACAAGATAGAAACCATGGGCAAGAGCTGCGTTGTCCTGGGAAGAAGCAACATAGTCGGACGTCCGATGGCGAACCTCCTTTCAAGGAAGGGCTATCCCGGAGACTGCACGGTGACCATGTGCCACAGCCGCACAAAGGACATCGCCAAGTACACCAGAGAAGCCGATATCATAGTTGCTGCAATCGGAATCCCTTTCTTTGTCAAGGAAGATATGGTAAAGGAAGGAGCGGTAATCATCGATGTGGGAATCAACTCCATTGAAGACGCTTCCAGAAAGAGCGGATACCGTCTGGTAGGGGATGTGGACTTTGACAATGTCGCCCCTAAATGCAGCTACATAACTCCAGTTCCCGGCGGAGTGGGGCCAATGACAATCGCTTCGCTTCTCCAGAACACACTCAAGGCATACAAAAACCGTAAATAAACAAGACAATGAGAACAATTAGACTCTTTTCTGTACTGGCACTGGGCGCCTTAGTCTTCTTTGCCTGCAAATCCAACAACAAAGCTGAAGAGCCAAACGACCAGGCTCAAGCTGAAACTGCACAGGCCGAGGTTGCGGCAGCTATTATTGACTCTGCAAAGGTTGCCGCCGGAAAGGCTTTCCTGGAGGGATTCTATAAGGTTTATGATGAAGTATTTGACAAAGACATTGTAAACTACGAGTTCATCAACAGCAATATAACCCCTAAGATGAAGCAATGGCTTATGGACTCGTATGATTATGATTGCGAAGGCGAATGCATGGCAATCTGGCTGTTATGCTACAATGGCGGCGGAGATACCGGCGGATTGAAGACACGCACCATCAAACCTGAGGGGGATGCATATTTAGTGTCCTGCACCCATGACCAGGGAGAAAACAAAGAATACCATTACACCATAAAGCTGACTCTTGTCCAGGACGGAG
The DNA here is from genome assembly GCA_902789435.1 of uncultured Bacteroidia bacterium. Taxonomy (GTDB): domain Bacteria; phylum Bacteroidota; class Bacteroidia; order Bacteroidales; family UBA932; genus Egerieousia. Next base: position 11,532 of record CADAOA010000013.1, read on the forward strand.
ACACTTTCAAGATTGACAGTCTGGAACAAATCGAAGAGCATTACGACGGTTACGAACAATAGTCCAACCGTTTACATCAGCTTCTTGTTGTTGGTCCTGTCCCAGATTTCCCATCCCTTAGGATTTTCAGGGCAAACTCTGACACAGCGGCCGCAACCGATGCAAAGGTCCTCCTTGAGTTGAGGGCCTTTTATTTTTGCGCCCTTTATATCGGTGACAACGATTGCCTTTCTTGGGCAGGCGTCAATGCAGAGCAGGCAGTCTTCAAGGTTCTTTGCCTTAGAGGCTATCTGCTTGTGAACCTTGCAGTTCTTGGATACAAAAACTGCCTTTCTGACAATTCTCGGCTTTTGCTGATTCTGTTCGGCGATAACAGGAAGCGCATCCAGTTTGTTCACTATACTTGTGCCTACCAAAGCGGCCACGAACAGGCCGGCAGTCTTGAGGGTATCTCTTCTGCCTTTATTTATTTCCTTTCCCATGATTCGTTTTATTTGACACAAAGATAAATCAAAAATCAAGCCGTTTTCATTTGATTTTGTTAAATTTGAAAAGTGAACACATTCAGAAAAGTATATGAGTTTTATCGCGACGGCTTCAGGAATATGGAAGTCGGTAAGACACTTTGGATTATCATCTTGATAAAACTCGCGATTATGTTCCTGATACTGAGGGTGTTCTTTTTCCGCCCGGAACTGTCCAGATATGACACTGACGCTGAAAAGGCGGAACACGTCCGAGAAAACCTGACTAAACAACCGTGATATGTTACTATCTTCACTTGTAGACGCTTCGAGACTGCAGTTCGCGCTCACGGCCATGTACCACTGGCTGTTTGTGCCGCTAACATTGGGACTGGGAATCCTGATAGCAATCTTCGAGACAAAATATTACAGGACAAACGACGAGTCCTGGAAAAAGCTCACCCAGTTCTGGAGCAGGATCTTTGCCATAAACTTTGCCTGCGGCGTTGCCACGGGCATAATCCTGGAGTTCGAGTTCGGAACAAACTGGAGCAACTATTCCTGGTTTGTGGGGGATATATTCGGAGCTCCGCTTGCCATTGAGGGAATATTCGCCTTCTTCCTTGAAAGCACCTTCTTTGCCGTGATGTACTTCGGCTGGAACAAGGTAAGCAAGGGATTCCACCTGCTTTCCACCTGGCTCACGGCAATTGGAGCCAACATTTCCGCATACTGGATTCTGACGGCCAACGGCTGGATGCAGAATCCGGTAGGGGTGGCCTTCAATCCGGCAACTGCCAGAAACGAGATGGTGGATTTCTGGGGGATCGTCTTCTCCTCCACCACTATCACCAAGTTCTCTCACAGCGTATTGAGCGGATTCCTGGTTGCTTCCATAGTGGTAATCGCGATTTCCTGCTGGTATCTCAAAAAGCAGAGGAACCACGAGTTTTCCATGAGAAGCATCAAGTACGCGACGGTTTTCGGACTGTTTTCAATATTTATGCTGATGGTCACCGGCCACAGTTCTGCCGTGACGGTTGCCAAGACGCAGCCTATGAAACTGGCGGCGATGGAGGGACTTTATCGCGGAGAAAACGGAACCCCGCTGGTAGGAATCGGCATACTGAATCCGAAGAAAGAGTATGACAACGATGAAAAACCTTACCTTTTCCACATCTCTTTTCCAAAGGGTCTGTCGTTCCTGGCAAATATGGACTTTGACAGCTTTGTCCCTGGCATAAACGACATAATCGAAGGCGGGTACAAATATGTGGACAAGAACGGAGAGGAAAAGACCGCCATCTCCTTCCAGGAAAAGGTGGAAAGGGGAAATATGGCAAGAAGAGCTCTTGAACTCTACGGCCAGCACAAGGATAATCCAGACACAAACATCCGGAACCAGGTCCTTGCCCAGGCCCAGCAATATCTTGACGACAACTTCGAGTATTTCGGCTACGGGTTCCTGAAAGACCCTAAGGAGAGTATTCCTAACATACCGATGACATTCTACTCGTTCAGGATAATGGTTACGCTTGGAGGATATTTCATCGTATTCCTTCTTGTCTGCTTCTGGCTGTGGAAGAAGAAGGTTATCGAGAAGAAAAAATGGTTCATTTTCCTCGCGATTGTGTCTGTGCCGCTGGTCTATATCTGTGCGGAGGCAGGCTGGATTGTGGCGGAAGTCGGGCGTCAGCCTTGGACTATCCAGGATCTGCTGCCGGTGCAGGCATCGGTTTCCGGAGTTTCATCCGGCAATGTCTGGACCACCTTCATAATCTTCGCCGTGCTTTTCACCACACTTCTGATAGCGGAACTGAAGATTGCCTTCAACCAGATAAAGAAAGGCCCGGAAGGCATCAAATGGAACTAATCGTCTGACAATAAATAGAACACGCTATGACAACATATCATTTTCTGCAACTTTACTGGTGGGCGATAGTATCCGTTCTGGGTGCGGCCCTGGTGTTTCTGATGTTCGTCCAGGGAGGGCAGACCCTTCTGGGCGGAGTTGCCAGGACAGAAGACGAGAAGAAGCTTCTGCTGGGCCTTTTCGGCCATAAATGGGAGCTTACATTCACCACCCTGGTTACTTTCGGCGGTGCGGCGTTCGCCTCGTTCCCGCTATTTTATTCCACCAGTTTCGGCGGTGCTTACTGGCTGTGGATTATCATTCTGCTGAGCTTTGTGGTCCAGGCTTTTTCGTATGAATTCCGGAACAAGGAGAAGAATCTTCTTGGCAGGAAAACCTATGATATCTTCCTAAAACTTAACGGTCTGCTCGGAACCATTCTGGTGGGTGTGGCAGTGGCTACCTTCATTTCCGGAGGGAACTACGCAATGGACAAGATGAGCCTTACTGTACCGTCAGCCAACATAGTTTCATACTGGACAAACGACTACAGGGGCCTGGAACTGATATTCAAGCCGTTTAACCTTCTGCTTGGCATTGTGGTATTCCTTGCCGCAAGGACTCTGGGTATGCTTTACGTTTACGGCCAGTGCTCTAAAATGGAAGGGGACACGGCGTCTGACATTGCCGCAAGATGCCAAAGCCGGCTGAAGGTTACAGCCTTGGGTTTTGTAGTTTTCTTCGTGGCCTTTGTCGTATGCATGTTCCTTTCTGCCGGCTACAGGGTAGACACTTCATCAGCTGCCTTCAACGGCACAGACGGCCCGATTGTAGAAGAAAAATACGCATATCTTCACAATATGCTTTCACATTGGTGGATAGCCGCAATATTCCTGGCTGGTGTGGCTATCGTTCTCGCAGGGCTGGGCAGAACTTTGCTCAAGGGCAAGCCTTCGTTCTACCTGACAGGCCTTGGAGTGTTCCTTGCTGTTTGGGGAATTCTTCTTGATATCGGCTTCGGCGATATGGCTTATTTCCATTCCCTGAACGATGTGCAGAGTTCTCTGACACTATACAACAGCTCGTCAAGCCTTTACACTCTCAGGACAATGGCCTGGGTATCGCTTGCCGTGCCGTTTGTGATTCTCTACATAGGATATGTGTGGAAGAAAATGGCAGCAGTAAAATAATTGACTATGACAGATAAGAAGAAAAAGTTCAGTCTGGGGCTTCTGCCCAAGGTGATTATAGCGATAGCTCTGGGTATTCTCTGTTCCTTGTTCTTCCCCGATTGGGCGGCAAAGGCAATCGCAACTTTCAATTCCCTGTTCAGCAACTTTCTGGGATTCATTATCCCGCTGTTGATTCTGGGACTAGTGGCTCCAGGCATCGCCGAGATGGGGAAGGGGGCGGGAAGGCTCCTCCTTATCACCGTGGTACTGGCATATGTCTCAACCATCATAGCCGGTTACTTTTCCTATTTTACCTGCGAGTTGACCTATCCGTCAATCTTGGTCAAAGATCCGGGATTTGCATTGACATCGCTGAGCGATTCTACAGGAATCAAGCCGTTTTTCACTGTCGACATGCCTCCTGTATTCGGAGTCATGAGCGCTCTTATCCTGGCATTCGTCCTCGGGCTTGGCGCCGCCTATTCCAAATCGGTGACAATGACTAAGGTTCTGGAAGAGTTCCGCGATATAATCAACCTGATAATAAAGAACGTGATTATTCCGATACTGCCTTTCTTTATCTTTGGTATCTTCCTTATCCTGAGCATGGAAGGACAAGTGTCATCTGTACTTAAACTATTCTTGAAGGTCATTCTGGTGATATTCGCGATGCACATCGTATGGCTGGTGCTCCAGTTCATAGTTGCAGGTGCAATCAGCCGTAAGAATCCTTTCAGATGCCTTTGGAACATGCTTCCGGCATACGTCACGGCTCTGGGCACCCAGTCATCTGCAGCCACGATACCCGTTACCCTGGCCCAGACCAGAAAGAATGGCGTGGACCATGGAGTATCCTCGTTTACGGTGCCGCTCTGCGCCACAATCCATCTGGCGGGCAGCACACTCAAGATCGTGGCCTGCGCCTTCGCCATTATGTATATGATGGGTCTGCCTACGGGAATAGGGCTTTATACAGGATTCATCTTTATGCTTGGCATCACAATGGTAGCGGCTCCTGGAGTTCCTGGCGGAGCTATAATGGCGGCTCTGGCGATACTGGAGTCGATCCTTGGGTTCGACGCTACACTTCAGGCTCTTATGATAGCCCTGTATATCACGATGGACAGCTTCGGCACAGCATGCAACGTTACAGGAGACGGTGCCATCTCCCTTATCGTGGACAAGATTTACTCTAACCTGAACAAAAAAGGAAAGAGGAAAAAACCTATTTCGCAAAAGCGACAGAACGAGACTCTCGAATAACGGTGATCTTCACCTGTCCCGGATAGGTCATTTCGTTCTGGATCCTCTTGGCAATCTCTGCCGACAGGGTTTCGATATCCTTATCTGAAACCTGCTCGCTGCCCACAATGACCCTGAGTTCCCTTCCGGCCTGGATCGCATAGGTCTTGGTAACGCCCGGATAACTGAGGGCGATGTCCTCCATATCCTTCAGACGCTTGATATAGCTTTCGATGACCTCTCTTCTGGCACCCGGCCTTGCACCTGAAATCGCGTCGGCGACCATAACAAGAGGGGAGATGAGGCTTGTCATCTCTATTTCCTCATGGTGAGCACCGATAGCGTTGCATACGTCAGGCTTTTCCTTGTACTTCTCAGCCATCCTCATACCGAGCATAGCGTGTGGAAGTTCCGGATCTTCCTCACAAACCTTTCCGATATCGTGGAGAAGGCCGGCTCTCTTGGCAACCTTGGCGTTAAGGCCAAGCTCGGAAGCCATCGTAGCGCAAATATTGGCAACTTCCCTGGAGTGCTGGAGAAGGTTCTGGCCGTAAGAAGAACGGTATTTCATCCTACCTACGAGTTTGACCAGTTCTATGTTGAGTCCGTGAACTCCGAGGTCTATACAGGTTCTCTTACCTGTCTCAAGGATTTCATCCTCAAGTTGTTTCTTGACTTTCTCCACAACCTCCTCGATCCTTGCCGGATGTATCCTTCCGTCTGCCACGAGCTGATGGAGAGCGAGTCTGGCGACCTCCCTCCTTACAGGATCGAAGGCTGAAAGAAGAATGGCCTCCGGAGTATCGTCAACCACGATTTCAACCCCTGTGGCGGCCTCCAGTGCGCGAATGTTACGTCCTTCACGGCCGATGATCCTTCCTTTGATTTCGTCGTTGTCAATATTGAATACGGTAACGGCATTCTCTATCGCAACCTCCGGGGCAGTTCTCTGGATGGTATTGATAACTATTCTCTTAGCCTCCTTGGAAGCGCTCAATCTAGCCTCGTCCATAACATCGTTGATATATGACTGGGCATCAGTGCGGGCTTCGGCCTTCATTGCCTCCATAAGGTGCTTCTTAGCCTCTTCCGCGCTCATTCCGGCAATATTCTCAATCTTGATGATCTCCTGCTGGCGTAGCTTTTCGTATTCTTCGCTCTTCTTTGCAACGATGTCTGCCTGGAGGCGGAGATTGTTGCGGATAGCTTCTATTTCCTTCTCTCTCCTGGAAATCTCAGAACTCTGCTGGTTGATCTGGAGCTCTTTCTGCTTGATCCTGTTTTCCGTATCACGGAGAGCGTTGTTCTTGTTGTTTATGTACTGTTCGTGCTCGGTTTTGAGCTGAAGGAATTTCTCCTTGGCCTGGAATATCTTTTCTTTCTTGATATCCTCGCCTTCTTTCTCAGCCTCCTGGAGGATCTTGGATTTCTTTCCCTTGAGCACGATAGGGCGTGCGATAAGGAAACCTATGACTAATCCTACGATTAAGGCTGCAATTGGTATCAGTATATTCTCCATAATGGTATGTATATTAAAAAAGCCGACGAGAGGGCTGTTCTCGAAAAATCTTAAATGATAAGATTTGGGCCCTGTCTCAGACGCTGGCTTCCAACGTCCCGCTTGCGGAATCCCCCTAAAGGTAACCTAGGCCTGTCATTGTCTGACCTTGAGAGCCCGGGATGTTTTTAGTGTTGATTTTCGCAAAGAGCCTCCCGCCGGCTAAGCGTTCATTTGCTGAGATGGAGATATTCAGCAAGCTGAGAATTGATTTCCTTTATAGAAGACACGGTATCTTCCGCGTCGCTTTCTTTCCTCAATAAATCCATAACGAACTTCACCATCAGCGAAATAAGCATTTTATTGTATTCCGGGGAATGGTATGTCTTACGGAAAGTATCAATCTCTTTGTTGATAAGTTCTTCCGCCTTCTGGAAAAGTTCGGCCTCAGACTGCGTAGCATTGTAAGTAAGGTCTATGCCATCAATGCTAACAGTTACCCTTATGTTGCTTTTCTTGAGTGCCATACTAATCGTTAAGCAGAGCGATGCACTTATCTATCTCTTTGACAATCTTCCCGATTTTCTTCTTTGCCTTCTTGTCCGACCCGTCAACGGAAAGGAATGCCTGCTTGAGTTCATAATGCTCCAGTCTCTTCTCCTGTTCTCCTATCTTGTTTTTTACGTTTTGTAATTCAGTTTTGGTTTTGTTAAGCTCCACCTGAAGATCGGAACGGTCCCTTTCGGCAACCTCATACCTGCGGACCAGCTCCTGTATCAATTTCTCAAGCTGCTCCAAAGTCTTTTCCGTTTCGTTCCTGGTGGCCATATCAATCGTGCAAATTTAATCAAAAATGGCTAATCTGAGCCTCCTCCATAAAAATTGAAACCCTTTTTAATTCCACCCAACACGTATTCCCATCTTAAAATTATGCCGATTAGACATATCAATCCTATGATTATCAATCCTTTCATAGAAGGATCAAGGTTTTTCCACCACTCAGCGATTTTTTTCATCTTCTTTTATTTTACAATCTTAATCCTTGCTCCTACTGCCATTACGGTCCTCTCATTGCCGAAAAGAGGGTTCAGTTCCAGATACACAATCTGAGGGAAAGACAGACAGAGAGCGGATACCCTTCTTATGACTTCGTTGAACATAATCTGACTCACGCCTTCCTGTTCCCTATAACCCCGGATAATAGGGTAGGCTTTCAGGGATTCTATCATCTTGTCGGCCTCCTCTGAGGAAACCGGGGCAAGACAATAGCTGATATCTCCCATAGCATCTGCGAATATACCTCCAAGCGAACAGGATACCAGCGGGGCGAAACTCGGCTGACGGCTGGCGGTTACTTGCAGCTCCGTAAAGTTCTCATCCACCATTGGCTGGAGAAGGAAACCGGTCACTCCCTCAATATTGCTCATGCGACGGTATTCGGAGCGGAGTGTATGTTCATCCGTAATGTTCAGGGATACGCCATCCACCTCGGTCTTGTGGAGCGGTCCCACAACTTTCATTACTACAGGATAGCCAATGTCTATGGCGGATGCGACTGCCTCGTCCTCATTCAGGGCAACTGCCTGACGTACGCGGTTGATTCCGGCAGCATCCAGCATCTGTTCTACCGTAAACGGATGCATCCAGCCGTTTGGGCTTTCATCAATCAGTCGTTGGATAAGATACTTGTCTATTGCCGGAGATGGACCTTCCGCCGTAACAGGCGGCATGGTAAGAACTTTGGCAAGGGATTTTCCGAATACCACCTCATCTCTGAATGTCACCCCTCCCTGCCTATGGAATTCCTTCAGATAATCTTTATAGGAAGATTCAGAGGAAAAAAGCGGATAGAGAGGCTTGACGGTATGCCTGACTTTGCGGAATATAACGTTTGATACCTCGGAAGAGTCGCTCATTTCCTTCTGGCCGAAGATGACAACTATACTGTCCGTACCGGGATCCTTATCATAGAAATCTATCAACGATGATATCTGTCCGGCAGTCTTGCCGAAACTGTAATCCTCAAAAAACATGGAAGAAACCTCCACGCCATTCTGTTTGAGCACGTCGCCGAGCATAACTGCAGGCCCTCCGGCCTGAGTCAATATGGCAACCTTCTTGCCGTCCGGACGACCTTTAGAGAGAATCGCTGCGATATTCATCAGCTCATCCTTTCCGAAGGCTCTGATGATACCGCATTTCTCGAACAACGCTGAAACCACCCTTGTAGGGGAAGCCAGGACTCCTACTATCTCCACACCTTTGGAAACAAGGCTCCGGCTATGACGGATAATCGCCTCGGAATCAGTAATCTTCTCGATATAGATGGCTATAACCTTCACTGAAGAGTAGTTCTCCCAGTTATCGTCCATCCAAGCCAGGATATCCTCTACCGTGGTAAGTGGAGAATAGCCCACTGAAACAATACCGGAAATGTCCAGGCCGTATTTGGGAGCAGATTCCACAAAATGTGAAATAGTTGTCCTGGATGAAGATATTATCTCAACCTTACCTCCCTCCTTTACTGTTGCGTTAGTGTAAATTCCACAGTAATTGCTGTTTGCTACACCTGCGGAATTAGGCCCGATAAGGGTCACGGAGAATGTCCTGCATATTTCCCTTGTCTTTTCCATAACCTCTTCCTCTGAAAGGGAAGGGGAGGAAATCTTGTCCGGGAAAACGACTATGGCCTTGCAGCTTTTCTTGGAGCAAAGTGTCTCTATGGCAGACAGGCAGTCTCCGTCATCCTCGGCGATAAAGCCGAGATCCACGTCAGGAATATCCTCCAGATCGGGATATGCTTTCAGACCCTGGACAGTAGGGGATAATTTTGACACCGGCAGTATGTTGCCAGGATAATTACTCATTATCAGATTCTTCAGCAGACTCCCCCCAGGAGTCAGAAGATCATTTGATGCGCCTATAACGGCTATGCTTTGAGGTTTTATGAGTTCTTTTGAAATCATATGCGGTTATGTTACCGGAACAAATTTAGCAAAACAGCAAATAAATTCGTAAATTGTGCCCAAATAAAAGGAAATGGGAAAGATTCTTATTAAAGACATATATCTTGAAGGGAAACAGGTTTCCGTGCTTGTAGACGGGGAGAAGATCTCCAGAATAGCGGACCGCATAGACATAGATTCCATAACAGATCTGACAAAAATCATTGACGGCAGGGGAAAGGCTATAATCCCCGGTTTTGCAAATATGCACACCCATGCCGCAATGACCGTAATGAGAGGCAGCAAGGAGGACGAGAAACTCCACAAGTGGCTCGCCGGAATCTGGGAGATGGAAACCAGACTGGACGACGAAATCGTCTACTGGGGCACAAAGCTGGCCTGCCTGGAAATGATCAAGACCGGCACCACCTTCTTCAACGACCAGTATTTCAATGTCCCGTCAGCGGTCCAGGCTACCTATGAAATGGGGCTGAGAGGCGCTCATTCCTTTGTTTTCCTGGATCTTGGAGACAAGGAAAAGATGGAACGTCAGAGGGAAAACTGCCAGACAATGTACGAAAGGTCCAGGCACTGGAACCCGCTCAACATATTCGAAGTCGGCATTCACTCGATCTATACTGTAGGGGAAGACAACATCGTCTGGGCTTGCAGGTTCGCCAAGGAGCATAACCTGAAGGTCCATATCCACATCGCCGAGACAGCCCAGGAACTGAATGACTGCATCGAGGCTCACGGCTGTTCTCCGGTCGAGTATCTGGACAGATTCGGAGTTTTCTCGCCGGACATACTGGCGGCGCACTGCATTTGGCTCAGCGAGAAAGACATATCTACACTCGGAGCAAATGGTGTGAATGTTGTCCACAACATCAACTCCAACCTTAAGCTGGCTTCCGGATACAAGTTCAAGTTCCAGGAATTGCAGGATGCCGGGGCAAACATCTGCCTTGGTACGGATGGAGTTGCCTCCAACAACAACCTGGACATGATGGAGACTATGAAAATCGCCGCCCTTGTCCAGAAGGCGTGGAGAAAAGACCCTTCAGCGATTCCGCTTCCGCAGCTTCTGGCAAGCGCAACCCGTAACGGATACAAGGCCTACGGACTGTACGGCGGAGTCATCAGGGAAGGTGCTCTCGCTGACTTTTCCATCATAGACATTAACAACTACAGCTTTACCCCGAACATCAACTTTGCCGCCAACCTGGTTTACTCGGCACATTCGGACTGTGTCCAGACTGTTGTGTGCAACGGCAGGATTGTGATGGAAAACAGACATATAGACGGCGAGGAGGAAATCCTTTCCAACGTCCGCAGACTTTACGGCAAAATGATAGGTGAAACAATTTAAAACATTGATGATATGATACCAAGAGAAGAAAAAATTTTCCAGTCGGCCGATTATCTTAAAATGAGAATCGGAGACCGCCACCCGTTAGCGGGAATCATCCTGGGCAGCGGTCTGGGTGCACTTGCAGACAAGATCGAAGATCCTTTCATCATTCCGTACAGCGAAATTCCTAATTTTCCGGTATCTACAGCAGTAGGTCACAAGGGCAACCTGATCTTCGGAAAACTGGGCGGCAAAGAGGTAATGTGCATGCAGGGCAGATTCCATTACTACGAAGGCTACACTATGGATCAGGTGACCATCTGCATCAGGGTAATGAAGCTTCTGGGAGTTGAATATCTTCTGGCTTCCTGCGCCTGCGGCGGCCTGAACCCTTCATTCAGAGTCGGTGACATTATGGCCATTGTAGATCACATCAACCTTCTGCCTAACCCTCTGATCGGCGCAAACATGGAGTCTTTCGGAACACGTTTCCCTGACATGAGCCACCCATACGACGAGACTCTGATCGAAAGGGGCAAAAAAATCGCGATGGAAAACGGATTTACCCTTATGACAGGAGTTTATGTAGCCGGCAGCGGTCCTTCTTACGAAACCAAGGCCGAGTACAGATATATGAGGCTCATAGGCGGAGATGCCGTAGCAATGTCAACCGTTCCTGAGGTGATTGTCGCACGCCACTGCGGTATGAAAGTATTCGGAGTTTCCATAATCACCAATGCCTCAGGAGATACTGAAAAGGCTGACTTTGTAAACGACGAGCAGGAAGTGATCAAGGCGGCAGATGCTGCAGTTGTCAAGATGACAGCATTGTTCACAGGCCTGATCAAGACCCTGTAATGATCCAATTCCTGTCGCTTTCCAGCGGGAGCAGCGGAAACTGCTATTTTTTCACTGACGGAAAGACCACATTCCTGATAGACGCGGGAGTGGGGCCTAGAACTTGTGCCAAGAAGCTATCCGAACACGGATTCAGTCTCGGCGATGTTGATTTCATACTCGTCACCCATGACCATATAGACCACATAAAGGCCCTTGGCATCATTTCTTCCCGGTATTGCAAACCTGTCTACACCACGGCTCCGCTGAAGGATGCCCTGATGAGGAATATCTGTACTGTCGGGAGGCTGAAAGGCAATATCCACACAATTGAACCTGATGTCCCCTGTGAAATCTGCGGTGTTAAGGTCACGGCATTCAGGGTTCCCCATGATGCCACCGATGCTGTTGGATTCCATATAGTACTTGGCGGAAGGAACATAACCCTGATAACGGATTGCGGAGAATTCTCCAACAGTATACTTCAATATGCCACTTTGGCGGATACGCTGATTCTTGAAAGCAATTATGACGACAGGATGCTTGAGGAGGGTGATTATCCGTCAATTCTCAAACATAGGATCAAAGGAGGGGCCGGCCATCTCAGCAACCGCAAATCGGCCGAGGCTCTCAAAAGCATATATGCAGAGCGTAAGGGGCTTCTACAGCAAGTCTTTCTGTGCCATCTCAGCGATAATAACAACACTCCGGCCCTTGCGCTCGAGGAAGCCCGGAAGGCTCTCGCTGAGTCCGGAGCCTCAAAGGATGATGTCTTCCTGGTGAATCTCCCTCGCGGAAAAGCATCTCCGCTCTATTTTTTATAGGATTATTTTTCATTATATTTGCAATAAGAGATAAATAACCACTTAAATCTACAGTCAAATGAAAAAGTATTTAGCAGAAATGTTCGGCACAATGGTGCTGGTTCTGATGGGCTGCGGAGTTGCTGTCAGCCTACCTTGCGCTCTTGACAATCCAGCTTCCGTAGTGGGAACTGCACTGGCCTTCGGTCTGGCAGTTGTTGCAATGGCTTACACCATCGGCGGAATTAGCGGATGCCACATCAATCCTGCAATTACCCTGGGAGTATTCCTCAGCGGCAGGATGAATGCCAAGGACACTGTGTTGTACATCATCTTCCAGTGCATCGGCGCTTTCATCGGTTCAGCTCTCCTGTATCTGCTGACCACTAATTCAGGACTTACCGGAACAGGTGCAAACGACCTTCAGCCTGGCGTTGAAATGCTTGGCGGATTGCTCGCTGAGATTATCTTCACCTGCGTATTTGTCCTTGTAGTTCTGGGAGCAACATCTAAGACCAACGGCGCAACCAACAACTTCGCAGGCCTTGCAATCGGTCTGTCTCTGGTTCTGGTTCACCTGGTTTGCATCCGTTACACGGGAACTTCCGTTAACCCGGCACGTTCACTTGCACCAGCAGTATTCCAGGGTGGAACCGCTCTGAGCAACCTCTGGATCTTCATCGTAGGTCCATTCGTTGGAGCAATCCTGGCTGCCGGCATCTGGGGAATCCTCGGCTGCAACTGCAAGAAGGAAGAGAAATAAAAGGTCTTTTCCATTAATTGAAAAAGGCAGGAAGAATCTTCCTGCCTTTTTATTTCATTAAGTGTAAATATATTACTCTGCGACAACCATATATCTGGAGAAGTCGAAGAATACGGTCTTGGTCTGACCGGAAGAATCCTTGAAAGTCACCTTGTCTACAAAATCAGGACTCAATTCCTTGCGGACAATGCTCACTGCCCTGAAATATGAACTCAGTATCTGGAACTCGTCTGTAACGTGGTTAACCCTTATGGCGTTATCGGCACTCAGGCCGTCTCCGCAAGCCAGGAATATAGCCTTGACAATGTTCACATAGCTCTTCTGGTAGAAAGTGCTTTCCTTTTCCTTGCCAAGTACATCCGCAAGGTTCATCAGGTCAAACAAGGTTTGAAGAGAACTCGGATCCCTCTTGAGTTCACCCTGGAGAGCCTTGAATGCGTCTTCGTACTTCTTGAGATTGATCAGGGAATCTGCAGTATTGCAAATGTAATTAGGCTTATAGGCATCCGTGAATGTGTAGCCGTAATAAAGCATTGTATATTCGTCCGGAGACAAAGTGTTTCCAGCCAGGAAGGAAGAAACGATTTTGTTGAATTCCGCACGGTTATCTGCCATGTAGTTCCTTACCTCAGAGTAGAAAGCGTCATTCTGGGCAAAAGCAGCATTGCCGATAAGCATAAGGCCTATAGCCGCTGCAAGGGTTTTGATCTTGTTCATATATCAAGCGTTATTATTCTACTTTATTTTTCCCGTCGTAAAGTTCGTATTTTTTTCGGACTTTCAAAGGGGTTATGTTCGGCATTATCACATTTGCCCCCGAACATAGGGCTTTTTCCCTCCATTGGGTTCCTATGACATGGAGTGAGGTTGTTGCAGGTATACGGGCCTCAGGGAACAGAAGCCTGAGTATGGATACCAGCTTGACTGTCAGCTGTGGGGAGCCATTATCATATCCGGCGAATGGGGTGTCCTTATGATGGATGAAAGGGCCGATGCCAATCATGAAAGGCTTCAGTTCCTGCAAGAAACGGATATCGGCAACCAGATTGTCAACCGTTTGGAAGGGAGAACCAACCATGAATCCGCTACCGACCTGAAAACCAATTTCTTTCAGAGAATAAAGACACTCCTTCCTTCTTTGGAGGGACATGTCTGAAGGATGCAGCCTGGAATAGTGGGACGGATCGGCTGTCTCGTGCCTGAGGAGGAAACGGTCTGCCCCGGCGTCAAAGTAAGCCTTATAGCTTTTATAATCCTTCTCTCCGATGGACAGGGTTACGGAACAATCAGGATGCAGGTGCTTTATCCCAGAAATGATCCTGCACATGGATTCGTCTGTGAATGAAAGATCTTCTCCACCCTGCAACACGAATCTCCTAAAACCCAATTCGTATCCATTAGCACACGTTTCAATTATCTCATCCTCAGATAGTCTGTAACGCATAACTTTTGCGTTGTTTCTTCTGAGGCCACAATACAGGCAGTCATTCCTGCAACAATTTGTAAATTCGACCAGACCTCTTTTGAGGATAGCATCGCCGAACTTTTCCTTTTTCTTCTCATAGGCAAGAGCGGCTAGTTCCTCGTCATAGTCTGACGATGAAATTATGGCTGCAAGTGAGGAATCCGACGGATTCACGCCTGCAGCCATATCTTGGATTATCTTCCTCAGATCCTCCATCTTAGAGTTGAGGACCGGCAGCTACCAGAGCCTTGCCTTCTTCATTTGTGGTGAACTTGGTGAAGTTCTTGATGAAGCGGGATGCAAGATCCTTTGCCTTCTCGTCCCACTGGCAAGCGCATGCGTAGGTGTCTCTCGGATCCAGAATGTTGGTTGCAACTCCAGGAAGCTCGGTAGGAACCTCCAAGTTGAAATAAGGGATCTTCTTGGTTGGAGCCTTGTCGATGCTTCCGTCCAGGATAGCGTTGATGATTCCTCTTGTATCCTTGATGGAGATTCTCTTGCCTGTTCCGTTCCATCCGGTGTTAACCAGATAAGCCTTTGCTCCGACGCTTTCCATTCTCTTTACCAGTTCCTGGCCGTACTTGGTAGGATGGAGTGAAAGGAATGCCGCTCCAAAGCAAGCTGAGAAGGTAGGGGTAGGCTCGGTGATGCCTCTTTCAGTTCCGGCCAGCTTTGCGGTAAATCCTGACAGGAAGTAGTACTTGGTCTGCTCAGGAGTGAGGATTGACACTGGAGGAAGTACTCCGAACGCATCGGCTGACAGGAAGATCACCTTCTTTGCTGCAGGAGCCTTGCTGATTGGCTTCACAATGTTGGAAATGTGATAGATAGGGTAGGATACCCTGGTGTTCTCGGTGACACTCTTGTCTGAGAAGTCTATCATTCCCTTCTCGTCTACGGTAACGTTCTCAAGCAGAGCGTCTCTCTTGATTGCTCCGTAGATCTCAGGCTCTGCGTTGCGGTCAAGGTTGATGACCTTTGCATAGCAGCCGCCCTCGAAGTTGAAGATTCCGTCATCATCCCATCCGTGCTCGTCGTCGCCGATAAGAGCCCTTCTCTCGTCAGTTGAGAGGGTGGTCTTGCCGGTTCCTGAAAGTCCGAAGAAGATAGCGGTCTCGCCTTTCTCGTTGGTGTTGGCTGAGCAGTGCATTGCAGCTATGCCCTGAAGCGGAAGCAGATAGTTCATATATGAGAACATACCCTTCTTCATCTCGCCGCCGTACCAGGTGTTGAGGATAACCTGCATTTTCTCGGTGATGTTGAACACAACTGCTGTCTCTGAGTTCAGGCCCAGTTCCTTGTAGTTCTCGACCTTTGCCTTAGATGCTGTAAGCACTACGAAATCAGGCTCGCCGAAGTTTGCAAGTTCCTCCTCGGTAGGGCGGATGAACATATTGCGAACGAAGTGTGCCTGCCAGGCAACCTCCATAATGAACCTTACCTTGATTCTGGTGTTGGCGTTTGCTCCGCAGAATCCGTCAACTACATAAAGCTTCTTGTTGGAAAGCTCCTCTCTGGCCAGTTTCTTGAGTTCCTCCCAAGTTGCCTGGCTGCAAGGCTTGTTGTCGTTCTTGTACTCGTCTGATGTCCACCAGATAGTGTCGCGGCTCTTGTCGTCCATTACCCAGAACTTGTCCTTAGGGCTTCTTCCGGTGTAAACACCTGTCATAACGTTAACTGCTCCAAGCTCAGTGAGCTGTCCCTTATCGTAACCGGTAAGACCTGGCTGCATCTCCTCCTTGAAAAGAACATCGTAAGGTGGATTGTAAATGATTTCCTTTACGCCGGTAATACCGTACTTGCTAAGATCAATCTGTGCCATAATTAATATTGTTTAACTTTTAAAAATGCTTTCTTTTTTTGACGCCGCAAAGATAACCTTTTTGCCGGATTGGCGTACATCCGGAAAACTATTTGTCGTATACGTAAACCGGCCTTATGCTTAACCCGTAGCAACGGGCGAAATTAGAGACTTCCACTTTTCCTTTGTCAGCGACAAGGCTTTCTGCAGTGGCACAATTACCCTGGAATAAATCGGAGGACCAGATGCAGCATCTGCGGCCTTCGGTATCAAGGGTAGTTCCAGCCATATCCCCGGCGGCCGGGATGAAGATGCTCCCGTCATTCTTTTTGCTCCTTACTTCATAGCCATTCACATCGTTGAGGGTAGTCCAAGTCCAGGTACAGTTGTCTATGAGTTCCTGGATCTCGTTGCTTGTAGGCATTCTCCAGGAACCTCCTTTACTACGTGCCGCATCATCCGAGGCATCCAGAACCAGCCTTCCGTCAATATTGCCATACGTTACGGAGTTGACATATTTCTTCAGCTTCACATTTCCCATATCACCGCTCAGCCAGAAGACATAGTATGGCCATCTGTAATCAGACTTCGGCGATGTCTCTCCCCATGAGTAATAATTTCCGTATTCCCAGGCATTATCCGCCCCGAGGTTACATACTGCCCAATCTACAGACAGGCCCAGATCCACAGCGCCCACAACAGGCGGCTCCCTGTGGTCGCTGTCTTCCTTGTGACATCCGGCCATCAGTAAAAGAGCGGCGGCTATAACAAGTATTCTTTTCATTGTCATTCGGCTTTCATGAACTTTTCTCCGTCCCATTTGTAGGTGTTCTTGTCCGGCTCTGCCCGCATTTCATAAAACTGCTCCAGCCAGTTGTAATGGCCTTTTTCATCCGGCTCAACGTCTCTGCTCCAGGAAAGGGGATGGAGATATGCCTTGACTTTGAAATCTTCAGGATAGAATTCATAGGCGACGAAGTCTCTAGGACGGGAATTGAACAGATTCTTAAGTTTTTCCACCATATCTTCCTGCAAAGGAGCGTCCTTGGAATCGCTGAGCAAGTCTGCGAAATCCGGAACAGGAAGAGGGCTTTCAATCTTGTTCAGAACATCGTCGTCAAAGAAGTAGAAGGTGTACTCGAATTCTCCGCCCTGGCCTTCTGCAGCCTCCACGTGAGAGTGTACGGTAAAGAAGCCTTCTTCTTTATACGGATAGCAGAAAACCTGGTCATCGATCATATATCCTTCAGCGCCTTCTTCATCCACCAGTTCAACCGTATATGATAAAGCACTGTTCTCCGGGCAGACATACTCGCCCTTCAAGCCGAGAGACTTTGCTATTGCAAGCCAGGCCTGGTAGGCAGCAGGCTTCACGATTCTAGGAAGGTCAGCTGCCGGTTCAGGGGCTGGCTCCTGAACCTGTTCAACAGCCTCAAGCGCAGGCTGAGAGTCATTTTGAGCATTTGTATTTGAACGGCATCCGAAAGAAACCAGAGCCATCGCTGAAAGAACAAATAACAGAGTTTTCATGACATTTTATATTGGTGCTGTAAAGATAGTAATTATTAACTTTGCCTGACAGAATTTTGGAACTATGAGCAGACTCAAC
>CADAOA010000014.1 GCA_902789435.1 uncultured Bacteroidia bacterium
TTCAGAAGCTGATTTCTTGGCGTCTAATTTTAACCGTTTGGATCGTTGACGATACTGTTTGCTACAGGAGTTTGAACAGTGAACCTGTCTTCCATATTTCGCAGTAAAACTCCTACCACAACACTTGCAGATTCTTGTGTTCTTGTACATACTTTTTACAACCATTACTAAAGATCGCAAAGGAGACTTCCTGAGCGCCATAAAGTACCCTCTAATAGGGGACAATTATGTAAATATACGTAAATCTATGTAAAGGTGTAAACTATGGCGTAAAACACAAAACTTCTTGTACCACGCGTGGTTCAAATGTGGTTCAAAAATGCATAAATTATAATTTCTTAAAAATGTAAATGATTGAAAAACAATGAATTACAATTTCGCGAAATTGGCCCAAATTAAGTGCAAAAATATATGCTAACTAATTGATTATCAAGTAGTTAGGCTTAAAATTCTACTTCCCGATGCAGAAGTGTGAGAAAATGTGGGAAAGAATATCCTGGGAAGAGATTTCACCTATGATGCCGCCAAGGTCATCCGTGGCTTCCCGGAGGTCCTGTGCAAGCAGGTCGGCAGGGATGTTGGAGTCAATTCCCTGGAAAACTCTCTCGATAGAGGACATCGCGTCTTTAAGGGCCTGGTAATGGCGCAGGTTGGTGACATAGGTCTTGCCCTGGAGATTGGAAAGGAAACCCTTGCCGAGTTTCTTCAGAGTGTCACCGATTTCCTTTTTAGCGGTTTCACGGTCTTTCTTGAGAGAAAAGGAGAGTATGGTTACATCGCTGAACTTTAGCTTCTTGCAGATGGACTTGATGCTCTCTTCGATATCTTCTTTTTTAGTTTTGGTCTTGTCCAGTTTGTTGGCCAGGATGATGAGCCTCTGTCGCTTTTTGTCTGTTTTCTCGGCGATGGTCTTGATGGAAGGGGAGAAGGAATCCTCCCTTGTGCAGTCCAGCATAAGGATGACCACGGAGCTTTCCCTGAGCTTTTGCCATGTGCGCTCAATACCCATTATCTCAATGGTCTGGGTGGTGTTCCTGATGCCGGCAGTATCTATGAAGCGGAAGAGAGTGCCGCCGATGTTTACTGTGTCTTCTATGGTGTCTCTGGTTGTGCCCTGGATAGGGGAGACGATGGCCCTTTCCTCGCCGAGGATGAGGTTGAGGAGGGTGCTCTTGCCGGTGTTTACAGCTCCGACAATGGCGACCGGAATGCCGTTCTTGATGGCGTTTCCAAGGGAGAATGAATCTGCCAGATCCTTGATTTTAAGGTAGGTGGAAGAAAGGATGCCGGAAAGCTTCTTGCGGTCCGCAAACTCAACGTCCTCCTCGCTGAAATCCAGTTCCAGTTCCATAAGGGCGCACAGGTTGAGAAGGGATTCCCTTAGAGCGCGGAGTTCCTTTGAGAAACCGCCCCTCATCTGGTTCATCGCGATTCTGTGGGAGGCTTCAGTCTCGGAAGCGATAAGGTCTGCAACAGCCTCAGCCTGGGCAAGATCCATCTTGCCGTTGAGAAAGGCACGCTTGGTGAACTCACCCGCATCGGCGATGCGGAGAGGGGAAGAAATCGTTCTGCTCTTGAATAGAGTGGAGGCGGAGTCAATCAGCAGCTGCTGGATCTTGTTTTCTATGTAAGACGATGCGTGGCAGTAAATCTCCACACAGTTTTCTCCGGTGTAGGAGTTGGGAGCGCGGAATGGCACGGCAAGGACCTCGTCCACATCCTGGATGCGGGCAAAGCGCATCTTGTAAGAATCTGTGGATTTGAGGGTTGGACGTTTTCCCCTCGTGTGGGAGGAAAGTGTCAGGATTGAATCAGCGATGGTTATGACATCCGGTCCTGAAAGACGGATTATGCCCACAGCCCCTGTGCCCGGAACGGTTGCGGGAGCCACTATGTTTTCTGCCAAATCGTTTGCGAAAGCCATCTTTTCTTTTTATTCCATCAGTTTCTTGTACTTGAATCTCTTAGGCTCGGTGTTGCCCATCCTCATCTTGCGGTTCTCCTCATATTCCTGGTAGTTGCCCTCGAAGAACACGACCTGGCTGTCTCCCTCGAATGCCAGGATATGGGTGGCGATACGGTCCAGGAACCAGCGGTCGTGGCTGACAACAACAGCGCATCCGGCAAAGTTGTCAAGACCTTCCTCCAGGGCTCGTATGGTGTTCACATCCACGTCGTTGGTAGGCTCGTCGAGCAGGAGAACATTGCCCTCGTCCTTGAGCGTGAGTGCCAGGTGCAGGCGGTTTCTCTCGCCTCCGGAAAGTATGCCGCAGAGCTTTTCCTGGTCCGCTCCGCTGAAGTTGAAGCGGGAAACCCAGCCTCTGGCGTTAATGTCGCGGTTGCCCAGGCGCACCCATTCGGAATCTCCGGCAATGGTTTCATACACAGTCTTTTCCGGATCTATGCTCTTGTGCTGCTGGTCTACGTATGAAATCTTTACGGTGTCACCGATCTCGATAGTTCCGCTATCAGGCTTCTCGATGCCCATAATCAGGCGGAACAGGGTGGTCTTGCCGGCACCGTTAGGGCCGATTACTCCAACAATGCCAGCCGGCGGCAGGACGAAGTTCAGATGCTCGAACAGCAGCTTGTCTCCGTAGGCCTTGCTTACATCGTGGAACTCGATGACCTTGTTTCCAAGATGCGGTCCGTTAGGTATGTAGATTTCCAGGTTGGCTTCCTTTTCCTTCTGGTCTGCGGAAGCCAGCTTCTCGTATGCTCCCAGACGGGCTTTCTGCTTGGCCTGGCGGGCTTTAGGTGCCATACGGACCCATTCCAGCTCCCTCTGGAGAGTCTTTCTGCGCTTGCTCTCTGTCTTTTCCTCCATCTCCAGGCGCTTGGTCTTCTGGTCCAGCCAGGAGGAGTAGTTGCCCTTCCACGGAATGCCTTCCCCGCGGTCCAGTTCCAGAATCCAGCCTGCCACGTTGTCCAGGAAGTAACGGTCGTGGGTAACGGCGATTACGGTTCCCTTGTACTGCCTCAGATGGGCTTCCAGCCAGAGAATACTCTCGGTGTCAAGGTGGTTGGTAGGCTCGTCCAGCAGCAGGACATCCGGCTGGCGGAGAAGCAGGCGGCAAAGGGCGACTCTTCTCCTCTCTCCTCCGGATAGGGTAGAGACCTTGGCGTCAGAAGGTGGGCACTGGAGAGCGTCCATGGCCCTTTCCAGCTTGGAGTCTATCTCCCAGCCGCCTACATGCTCGATCTTCTCTGTGAGCTCTCCCTGCCTTTCCATCAGGCGGTTCATGGTGTCGTCATCCATTGGTTCGCAGAACTTGGCGGATATCTCGTTGAACTCGTTGAGAAGGTCCATCACTTCCTGGACTCCTTCCTGAACCACTTCTATGACTGTCTTGTCCGGATCCATCTGCGGTTCCTGCTCCAGATAGCCGACGCTGTAGCCGGGAGCCCATACGACTTCTCCCTGGTAGTTCTTCTCTACACCGGCAATTATCTTGAGCAGGGTGGATTTTCCGCTGCCGTTAAGACCTATGATGCCGATTTTTGCGCCGTAGAAGAAGGAAAGGTATATGTCCTTGAGAATTACTTTGTTATTGTGTGGAAGGATTTTCCCCACACCGTTCATCGAGAATATTATCTTTTCGTCTGCCATAGTGGATGATATTTTTGTAAAGATAATCAATTATCGCGAAAAAGGGGATGGCCAACTGGTCATCCCCTTTGAAATCAGTGAAACAAGAAACTGTTATTTCTTGTTGCCGCCAACAAGGCCACCGAGAATGCTGGTTGCGGCACCGATGATGCTGCCCAGGCCTCCGCCATTGGAGTTTCCGCCGCCGGTGATGGAGAGCATAATGTCCTTGAGGTCAATGTCACCGTCTCCGTCCTGGTCTTTGATGAAGCCTCTGAGGCCTCCCAGAATGTTAGGAATCAGTCCGGTGAGAGATTTTGCCAGTCCTCCTCCAAGATTCAGTTTGCTCAGAATGTTGGTAGAGAACAGGTTTCCTGCCAAAGCAGTGATAGGGCTGCTGGCTGCGCTTGTCTTGCCGGTAAGAAGATCTGTGATAAGGTCAGTACCACCCTGTTTTGCAGCAGTTTGGGTAAGGCTGCCCAGAATGGATTCGCCTAGTCCTCCAAGAACTTTGTTCTTAATGTCAGAAGGAATCTCGATTCCTCCGGCAGCAGTGTTAACCTGCTTTGAAATCAAATCGCTGATTAAAGACATAATATTGGTTTTAAAGATGAGTTTTCACAAATTTAACAAAAAAACTATTTGTTCCTTTCCAGCAGGACCACATTTTCCACGTGTTGGGTGTGAGGGAACATATCCACAGGCTGGACCTTGGTTATCGTATAGTCCTTGCAAAGTATCTCCAGGTCCCTGGCCTGGCTGGCAGGGTTGCAGCTGACATATACCATCCGGTCTGGAGAAGCGTTCAGAATCACCTGTGCCACAGATGGATGGATGCCGGCTCTTGGCGGATCCAGGACAATGACATCCGGTTTCCCGTGCTTTTTGATGAAGCCGTCGTCAAGCACATCCTTCATGTCTCCGGCAAAGAATTCCGCATTGTCTATGCCGTTGTCTTTGGCGTTGGTCCTGGCATCGGAGACAGCTTCTTCCACATATTCCACTCCTATGACTTTCCTGGCCTTGCGGGCAAGGAACAGGGCGATGGTGCCGGTTCCGGTGTAGAGGTCATACAAGATTTCGTCTCCTTTGAGATCTGCAAATTCCCTGACAACAGAGTAGAGGCGGTAGGCCTGAAGGGAATTGGTCTGGTAGAAGGACTTCGGACCGATGCGGAAAGTGATGTCCTCCATTTTCTCCACCAGGTATTCGCCGCCCTGGACACGATAGATAGGGCAGCCGTCGTAACTGTCGTTGGCTTTGCTGTTTATGGTAAGATAAGCGGATGTTATCTGAGGAAACTCCTTGCAGATGGCCATTATCAAGCCCGTGGCGTCCTGCATCTGTTTTTTGGAAGGTTTCTCGCCGATTTGAGAAGATCCTATAACCAGATTGATGCCGAACTGTCCGTCTTCGGTAGAACGGATGACAAGGTTGCGGAGCATTCCCGTGTGGTTGTAGAGGTCGAAGAATCCGAGGCCGTTTTCCACGGCATATTTCCTGGCAAAGAGCCTGATGGCGTTGGACGGTTCTTTCTGGAGGCGGCATTCCTTGATATCCAAAACTTTGCTGAACATACCCGGGATGTGGAAACCGAGCCCGAGTAGTTCTTCAGCGGAGAATTCCTTTTCGCTTCCGTCCGGGTTGAAGCGTTCTTCCTTGAATAGCCAGCGCCTGTCAGAGAAGGTGAATTCCAGTTTGTTGCGGTAGTCTACGATGCGCTCGGAACCGATGATGGGGGAGATAGGGGGGAGTGTCAGGTGTCCGATCCTGGTAAGCTGGTCTATGACCTGCTGCTGCTTGAATTCCAGCTGCTTTTCATAGGGGAGAGCCTGCCAGGTGCAGCCGCCGCAGACTCCATAGTGTGGACAGAAAGGCTTCTGGCGGATCGGGGATTCCTTGACCATCCTGATGGGATTTCCCTGCATAAAGCCCTTGCGTGAGCGTGTAATCTGCACGTCCACAACGTCTCCGGGAACGCATTTTGGCACGAAAAGTACCTTGCCGTCAATATGAGCAAGGCCATTGCCTTCAGCGGCAACGGCCTCAATGCTCACATTTTCAATAATTTGTCTATCTTTATTACGTTTGCGGCTCATATTAGAAAGCTGCAATCAATTCCTTATTGCTGTATGCGTCTGCACCATAGCAGGTCTTAAGGTATGCAAGGCCGATCTTGTAATCTTCCTCAGTGAAGGAATCTGTAGCTTCCTTGGCAACAACAACATCGTATCCGAGGCAGAATGCATCAGCAGATGTGTGTCTTACGCACATATGGGCATGCAGTCCGGTCATGATGACGGTCTTGACACCAAGCTCCTTGAGGAGGATATCCAGATCGGTCTGGAAGAATCCGCTGTAGCGTCTCTTAGGAACAACATAGTCCTTAGCGCAGAGTTTGAGTTCAGGAATAACCTCGGCACCCTTGGTTCCCTTGATTGCATGGTCTCCCCAGATTGTCAACTCGCGGTCGATTCCTTTGAGGTGGCAGTCATTGCAGAAGATTACAGGAACGCCTTTCTTGCGTGCGGCATCAAGCAATTTAGCCGTTGCCGGAACGATAGCTCGTCCGCGGTCGCATCCAAGTGCGCCGGTTACAAAGTCGTTGAGCATATCCACAACGAGGATAGCCGGCTTATTAAGTTTCAGTTTTGGAGCAGCGGCTTTCTTAGGGGCTGCCTTCTTAGTTACTTTCTTAGTTGCCATAGTCATACAATTTATATTATGTTAAATAGATCTATTTCTTGCAATGTCGTTGAACCCTATCTCAAAATCAATACCAAAGAGTCTGCGTCAACCCTTTTTTTTAGAAATTCAGTCAGTCGTGGGATTTCGCTCTTAGGGATATCAGTGCTGCCTTTCAAAACAATCTGTGCTGTTACATAACTGGAAACGTCGTTAGTGTCTTTTCCTGTTTCGATTGTCGGAGACAAACTCAGGGAACCAACCTGCGGATACAAGGTTTGCAGTTCGTCTATCATCTGCTTTGCAACAGTCTCATATCTTGTAAACTGTCCTAGCTTTGACTGAAGATTTGAAATTTCGGCGCTTTGATGGGTTATCGTAGCATTAAGCTCGTCCTTGGTGTGGTTGAATGTGGAAATTGATCCCTTCAGTGACAAAATGCTGTCTGTCAGGTTTCCCTGGATTATATTCAACTTGTAGTCCCCTAGCCCGTATAGGGGCATCCTGCTGGTTGCCTCGGCGATTCTTTCTTCCGGGATTTCCCTCCCCACAGCAGCCAGGGTAAGTACCTTTTCTTCCTTGTCTATATTCTGGGAAACTATCTGGCTACCGGAGAATTTCATTTCGTTGCTAATGAAATGCTGGAGATCGGAAGCAAAGAAACTCTCGCGTATGATATTGACAGTGAGGATCGCTGCCGGTATCATAGTGACAAGCACGATAGCCATGAGATAACCTCTGACCCTGCGGAAATTGCTGTCTTCAAGCACATTCACATGGCGGAAGCGCATGGCCCGTACACCAATGTATGTAGCCAGGGCGATAAATACAGTGTTTATGAAGTACAGGAAGAACGCTCCGAGGAAGTATTTGAGGTTGAGGCTGGCGATACCGAATCCGGCCGTACACAAAGGCGGCATCAAGGCCGTTGCTATAGCAACTCCAGGGAGAATGTTCCCCTTGTCCTTGGAGGCTATCGCCACAATTCCGGCAGCTCCGCCGAACAGCGCGATAAGTACATCATAAAGTGTCGGTGACGTCCTTGCAAGAAGCTCACTCTGAGCTCCATGGTAAGGTGTAAGGGTGAAATAGACGGTCGCCGTGATAAGGCTTATGAGTGTCGCCACCGCATAGTTCATCAGACTCTTTTTTAGAAGGTCGAAGTCGCTGGTTCCGACAGAATAGCCCATACCTATAATAGGACCCATTATCGGGGAAATGAGCATCGCACCTATTATGACTGCAGTGGAATTGACATTAAGTCCTAAAGATGCCAGAAGGATGGCGAATACCAGAACCCAGAGATACGGACCGCGGAAAGTGATGCCGTCATTTATTCTTTTGACTACATCGCTTTTGTCCGTAAGAAATCCCTTCATTGAGAAGTATTTCTTGATTCTGAAACCTATGCTTTTGTTATCGTCCATAGCTGATGAAATGGAAACCTGCTTCAAAGATAGTCTTTTTGATTAAATTTGCGATTGACAAATAAGGCAGAAATGAATTCAGACGTTAAGATACCGCTTGCGGAAAGGATCCGTCCCGTCTCACTTGACGAATATGTGGGGCAGGAACATCTTGTGGGAAAAGGCAGTGTGCTGCGCAATATGATAGAAAGCGGCAATCTGTCCTCTTTCATACTCTGGGGCCCTCCAGGTGTCGGAAAAACCACTCTGGCAAATATAATCTCGAAGCAACTTGACCGCAATTTCTACACTCTCAGTGCTGTAAGTTCCGGAGTGAAGGAAGTCCGTGAGGTCATTGCGAAGGCAAAGGACAAGAATCTTTTCAATTCCAGGACCCCTATTTTGTTCATCGACGAGATTCACCGTTTCAACAAAGGTCAGCAGGACGCCCTTCTGGGAGCCGTGGAGGACGGAACTATAATCCTTATAGGTGCAACTACGGAAAATCCTTCTTTCGAGGTTATCAGTCCACTTTTGTCCCGGTGCCAGGTGTTTGTTCTCAAGGAACTTACCGTTGAGAATCTGGATTCCCTCCTGACCAGGGCGCTGCAAAAGGACCCCTATCTTTCATCGAGGAATATCACTGTCACCGAAAAAGAAGCACTTTTCCGTTATAGCGGCGGAGATGCCAGAAAGCTTCTGAACGTGCTGGAGATTATCGTCGGCAGTTTCCCTGAAGGTGAAAGCATCGAGATAACTAATGATATAGTAAAGGAGCGTCTGCAGGAGAACATGGCCCTTTATGACAAGAATGGCGAACAGCATTATGATATCATATCCGCTTTCATAAAGAGTCTCAGGGGTTCGGATCCGAATGCCGCAGTCTACTGGCTGGCGCGTATGATAAAGGGAGGAGAAGATCCCCTGTTCATAGCCAGACGTATGGTGATTCTTGCCGCAGAGGACATCGGCCTAGCAAATCCCAACGCCCTGCTTCTGGCCCAGAGTACCTTTGCTGCTGTTCAGCAGATAGGAATGCCGGAAGGCAGGATTCCGCTTTCAGAATGTGCCATCTATCTGGCTACCAGCCCTAAGAGCAATTCTTCCATCATGGCCATCGATATGGCTCTCAGTCTTGTCGAACAGAGCGGTGACCTCAGCGTTCCGCTCCATTTGAGAAATGCCCCTACCCGGCTTATGAAGGAACTTGGATACCATCAGGGCTACAAGTACGCTCATGACTATGAGGGCAATTTCGCTGACCTGGAGTTCCTGCCTGAAGAAGTGTCCGCCACCAAGATTTATGACCCTTCTTCGAACCGCAGCGAAGAGGAAATAAGAAGGCGTCTGAAATTACTCTGGGAGAAATACAATTACTGACCATTTTTTATACATTTGCACGATGAAAAATTTGGAACTTCTTACAGATTATAACAACGGGATGTTTTTCCTTATGGCAGGTCCCTGCGTGATAGAGGGAGAAGAGATAACCCGTTCGATAGCCTCTACTCTGAAGAGTCTGACTGCAAAGTATAAGATACCTTTCATTTTCAAGGCTTCCTACAAAAAGGCAAACCGTTCCAAAATCACTTCTTTCACCGGTATCGGTGACAAAGAAGGGCTAGCCTTGCTACAATCTATAAGGAAAGAACTGGGTGTTCCTATCGTCACCGATGTGCACAGCGTGGAAGAAGCAGCCCTTGCCGCTTCCTATGATATTGACATCCTTCAGATTCCGGCTTTCCTCTGCCGTCAGACAGAGCTTTTGCAGGCAGCTGCAGCAACAGGCAAATGGGTGAATATCAAGAAAGGACAATTCCTTTCCCCGGAGGCGATGACATTTGCCGTTCAGAAGGTCAGGGATAGCGGAAACACTAACGTTATGCTCACCGAAAGAGGCAGTCAGTTCGGTTACGGCGACCTTGTGGTAGACTTCCGCAGCATCCCTAAGATGCAGAAATTCGGATGTCCAGTGGTTCTGGATGTCACCCACTCTCTTCAGAAACCTAACCAGACATCTGGAGTGACGGGAGGTGAGCCTGAACTTATTCCTTACATAGCCCGTGCCGGCATTGCTGCCGGAGCGGACGGCCTGTTTATGGAAACCCATCCGGATCCTGCCAACGCCAAGAGTGACGGAGCCAACATGCTGAACCTTGCCCTTATGGATGGCCTTCTGGCACAGTTGGTTGAACTGAGAAAGACTATGAATGCAATAACTTTGAAATAAAACTGTTTAAAATATGTTTTTGACATCTGATTTTTCAAAAAGGTATGAGAAACTGCCTGTAAAGATTTTCAACGAACAGAAAGAGGCCTCCAAGGTCATCGTAAGAGATGTGATGGTCCAGGCCAAGAAGAAGGCAGCAGAGGGAAAGAACCTGGTACTTGCTTTGGCGGCATCATCAGCCTGCCTCCAGGTTTATGACGACTTTATCGCAGCGGTAAAGGAGAAGAAAATGAGCTTCAAGAATATTGAAGTTTTCGGAATGGATGATTACTATCCTCTGGACCGTAACGAGTTGCAGAGCCACTACAGGTTCCTTAAGGAATGTCTTCTGGACGATGTGGATATTCCTGCAAAGAATGTACATTTCATAGACAGCTCCAAGAGAGACGATACCGAGGAATACTGCCAGTCATATGAAAAGGAAATAGAGAAAGCCGGTGGAATTGATATCGTCATTACCGGAAATATGGCAATGAACGAGCCTGGTTCTCCTTACAACTCCCGCACGAGGAAGATCAACCTCAATTTCACTACCAGGGTCGGAGCCGCTAGCGAATTCTTCGGTGTAGACGATGTTCCATACTACGCAATTACGATGGGTATAGCCACTATCCTGGAAGCCAGGAAGATATATTATCTATCCTGGGGAGAGGGCAGTGCACCTAAGATCAAGAAGATTGTAGAGGGCGAGGTTACCAAGATGGTTCCTGCTTCCTATCTTCAGGAGCACGGTAACGCCCACATCATCGTGGACAGGGCCGCAGCCGTAAACCTTACCAGGGTTGAGACTCCTTGGCTTACTGACAAGGTTACCTGGACCCCTTATCTTATCCGCAAGTCTGTTTTCTGGCTCTGCCGTAAGCTGGACAAGCCTATCCTCAAGCTCACCGACAGGGACTACAACGATAACGGAATGAGTGACCTCGTTACCGAGAAAGGACCTGCCAGCCAGATAAATATAAAGGTATTCAATGATCTTCAGCATATAATCAGCGGATGGCCGGGTGGAAAACCTAACACAGATGACTCCACTCGTCCGGAAAGGGCTCTGCCATATCCTAAGAGGGTTGTGGTTTTCTCCCCTCACCCGGATGATGACGTTATTTCAATGGGCGGTACACTTGCCCGTCTGGCAGAGCACGGTCACGATATCCACGTTGCATATCAGACCAGCGGAAATATAGCGGTGTTCGACCACGATGTTATCAGATATCTTGATTTCATCAGGGAGAGCGCAGACATATTCGACATCGATCCTAAAAATGCCGACGAACTTTTCAAGAAGATTGAAAAGGAGCTTTCCAAAAAGCATCCAGGCCAGGCTGATCCTCTGATCGTCCGTAGGATAAAGACATATATCCGTCGTGGCGAGGCCCGCAGTGCATGCCGTTATCTCGGCATTCCTGACGATCATGTTAACTTCCTCTCACTTCCATTCTACGAGACAGGTGGCGTAAAGAAGAAACCTCTCGGAAAGAAGGATATTGAAATCGTGAAGAAACTCCTCCAGAGAATCAAGCCTCATCAGATTTTCGCTGCCGGGGACCTTTCAGATCCTCATGGAACGCATAGGGTTTGCTTCCAGGCTGTTATCAAGGCTTGCGAAGAGCTTAAGGACGAACCTTGGTTCAAGGATTGCCGCATTTGGATGTACAGAGGAGCATGGCAGGAGTGGGATGTCGCCGAGGCTGAAATGGCAGTTCCATTGAGTCCTGAGGAAGTGAAGATCAAGCGAAGCGCAATCTTCCGCCATCAGTCACAGAAGGATTATCCTTTGTTCCCTGGTTCAGACTCCAGAGAATTCTGGCTCAGGGCCGAGGAGCGAAACCACAATACAGCTGTCATTTTCGACAAACTCGGAATGGCTGAATACCAGGCTATAGAACTCTTCGTTAAATATAAGTTCTGATGAAGAATCTTTTTTTCAAAATGATGTTTCCTGCACTGTGCGGCCTTGTGCTGTGCGCTGCAGGAAATTTTTTGTACGGACAAGACAGACCTAAACCCAAAATGGAAAAGATCAGACTCGCAAAAGTGGCTCACGTCAGTTTCGAATGTTCCAATCCTTGCTTCAGGGAAGTGGAGGCAAAGTTCTCCTCCATAGATTCAAACCTGGTGGATGTTGTTAACTGGCCGGACAGGAACGGCAATTATTCGCCTAAGGCTTCTTTCAAGATAATGTATTCAGACTCTTATCTTTATATACGTTATCAGGTTGAAGAGACCGAACTCAGGGCTACTTTCCCTCAAGACGAGGGTGCCAGGCCTTGGACCGATGACTGCATGGAGCTGTTCATCCTTCCGGATGAGGAAACCGGAGTCTATTATAATATCGAGATGAACTGCATCGGCCGGGGTATAGTCGGATATGGTCCATCAAAGCAGGGACGGGAGCATTTCGAAAAGGACAGGATGGACAGGATTCTGAGATACAGTTCTCTTGGAACAGAAGCTTTCGGAACCAGGATCGCAGCAGACAATGAGCCTTTTAAATGGCACATGATAATCGCAGTCCCTCTTGACCTGATCCTTCAGGGTAAGGATGTTTCGACTCTCAGGGGAAGGACTTCACGCGGAAATGTCTTCAAATGCGGAGATGACATGCAGAACCGCCACTATCTGACATGGAATCCGGTTGGAACCGAAAGGCCTGATTATCACCGTCCGGAATTCTTCGGGTATTTTGAATTTGAATAGTTTTTAGAAAGGATAGCCGATACCGAAACTTATTTCGAAGTTATCCTTCTTCAGCCATTTGTCCGGCCCCAGCCATTCGGAGGAGGCCGGATTATATGTTTTGAAACCAAGATCCAGGCGGATGACTGCAAAGTCCAGGTCCACCCTGAGTCCGAGTCCCCAGTCCAGGGCCAGATGTTTGTAGAAATCCTTTGCGTGGAAAACGCCCCTTATGTCAGCCTCTTCTCCGGTTGTCTTATTCTTGCGGTCGAAAGTCCAGATGTTTCCAAGATCGGAAAAAACGGCTCCATTCAGGAAGGAAACGATCGGGAATCGGTATTCCATATTGGCTTCCAGCTTGATGTCACCTGTCTGGTTAGGAATCCTGAAAGCACTGTCTCTAGGGGCGTATCCAGGACCAAGTGTTCTCGGCTGCCATCCCCTCATGTCATAGGCGCCGCCACCCCAGAACATTTTCTCCAGAGGAAGCATATTGGAATTGCCGTATCCCTTTCCGACGCCTCCCAATGCTCTGAATGCCAGCATATGGTTAGGGTTTCCGCCGAACTTGAAAGTATAGACTCCGGAAAGCTCCATTCTGAAATACTGGGAATAAGGAGAGTTCCATACCAGCCTTTCTCCCCTGTCGTTCTTCTTCATCTTGGAGTTGAACAGGCTGAGCACATTTCCGCTGAGATCCATCCCATATCTTACATACCAGAAGTTTCTTACGGGTTTTACAGCAGGATCGGAGATATAGTAGACGCTTGCCCCTACTCCAAGGTCAAAGTGATTGCTGTAGCTGTTTTTCAGATATGGATCGCTGAGCTTATTGTAGAAAGTGGAGTCCAGGTTGAATATCCTGACTATGTTTGTCTGGATAGGAGTAACCTTCCAGAAAAGCTTGCGCTTAATGTTCCAGCTGTAATTATAGCTGGCTGACAAAATGTTGCGGGTGTACTCAGGACGTGTCTGGTAGCTGTATGAAGTAGTGATTTCCGTGTGAGGGACAGTCCTGGACCTGAACCATCTGCCAGGGGCGAAAAGGAAACGAGGTATATCCAGGGAGGTGTTTATTCCTATTTCAGTAGAGTGGATGTTACTGTTAAGTTTGAACTGGAAATCTCCCATCAGTCCAACAGTAAGTACTTCTGCACCCCTGAATACGTTCTTGTGGAAATATGAAATCGCGGGAGATATACCCAAAAGCCCGTTGGCGTTAGTGCTTCCCTGGAGATCTACCTTGAAGCCCTGGACGTTTGTAGCCTGGAGTGTTATGGAAGTCAGCACTTTGGAGGAATCTGTCTCTTGCTGCTGGATGTTTACGCTGGAGAAAAGGTTCAGGCTTGAGAACCTAGAATAAGTAGACTCGACGATATCCTCGTCATACTGCTCTCCGGGTTTGATGAGGTTCAGGCGGTTGAGAACCTTTTTCCTGACCAGGTTACCACTCTGGGAGAAACTGACTACCTTGATGTTTCCGTAAGGTATTGTGTCTATCTGGTTTCTCCATACGGCAAGCAGGGAATCTCTTCTAGCCGTAGCTGAAGAATCCAATTCCATTCTGGCGGAGCGGATCTGGGTGAAATTCCTTCTCGTGGAAACAAGTACATCTGAGAAAGTGAACACCTTGTGTGGCTTGGCGTCCTTGGGGCTTCCGCTTCGCAGATAGTCCTTTATTTCTATGTCAAGATGGCTTTTCCCGTTGTGTGCGAGTGTGTCTCCGGTGAAGAAAAGGAAGCCTTTGTCGAATCCGAAATAGCCCTTGTTCCTGAAAATGTCAGCAACTCTTTCGGATTCCTGCTCCAGAATATCTTCCGACAGCCAGTCCCCTGCTTTCACCAGGCTACCGGCTCTGCTGCCGGCCATTATATCGTACATATCCACATCGGGAATGGTATAGGTAATGGTATCTATGATATACCGCTTGCCTGGTGTAACCGTATATTTAACCTTAGTCTTCTTATTTTCCGTCTTGAAGGAAGTAGATATCTTTGAGTCGTAGAATCCCTTGAATTTCATGTGGTTCAGCATATTCTTCACTGAACTCTCCACAAGGTCTTCGTCAAAAATCAGAGGAGGTCTGCCCATTTTCTCAGCGATTTTGTCCCATCCCTTTCCGGTTCCCTTGCTGGTATTGTACAGGGCCACGCTGAACTGAAAGCCAAATATTCCTTTTTTAGGACTCTGCTTTATGTACTTGGCAAGGTCGCTGAGTTCCTCAGGCTTGTCTTTTGTATAGACTATCTCATTGTTTGTGAGCATACTCTGACCTTCAGGAATAACCTTTGTCATGCTGCAGGAATAAAACAGCAGACACAGGGCCAGGACAGGTATGAGGGCTTTTGCTTTCATATTTGCCTTCAAAAATACTCAAAAACCGCCAAATAATGCCAATAATGAATATATTTGCATAATGATAGCAATCCGGCTTACTCGGATTGTCGGAAAAATGATAAACTAACTTACTTGGATTGGCAATATGAAGAACAAGTACATTAATTTGGTCGAGCAGACTTTTGACTGGCCTCAAGCCGAATTCAGAGTAGAAGACGGCAATCTTTTCTTCCACGATATTCCTATGATGGATGTGATAGACCAGTACGGGACACCCCTAAAGATCACCTATCTTCCAAAGATATCGAGCCAGATTCAGCGTGCGAAGAGAATGTTCAACGTAGCGATGGCTAAAGTGGATTATAAAGGCAGTTACCATTACTGCTATTGTACCAAGAGTTCTCATTTCGCTTTCGTCTTGCAGGAGGCCCTGAAGAACGACATTCATCTCGAGACTTCTTCGGCTTTCGATTTCAATCTTGTGGATTCTCTTTATGATGAGGGACTTATAGACAAGAATATCGTAATTGTCTGCAACGGTTACAAGAGAGATACATATATTGAAAACATTGCCGCCAAGTGCAATGACGGATGGAAGAATATCATTCCGGTTCTGGATAACATGAGCGAATTCGACGATCTGGACAAGGCCGTAACCGCGCAGACCAACATCGGAATCCGTATTGCTTCCGAGGAGGAGCCGAAGTTCGAGTTCTATACCTCCAGACTCGGTATACGATATTCGGATATTGTTCCTTTTTATAAGACAAAGATTGCCAAAAGCAGCAAGTTTTCTTTGAAAATGCTGCATTTCTTCATCAATACTGGCATAAAGGACAACGCTTACTATTGGAATGAATTGTCAAAGTGCGTTAACGTATATTGTGACCTGAAGGCTGTTTGCCCTGACTTGGATTCCCTTAATATCGGTGGTGGTTTCCCTATCAAGTCGTCTCTTGTTGAGGATTATGATTATGAGTATATGACAGAGGAGGTCATTTCACAGATCAAGACCATATGCAACCAGAGGGGCGTTGCCGAGCCTCAGATATTCTCCGAGTTCGGCAGCTTTACAGTTGGAGAGAGCGGAGCAACCATCTTCCAGGTCCTGGATGTAAAACAGCAGAATGACCGTGAGAGGTGGTATATGATAGACAGTTCCTTCATGACTACCCTGCCTGATATCTGGGGTATCAAGAAAAGATTCATCATGCTTCCTATCAACAAGTGGGAGGAGCAGTACCAAAGAGTTTTCCTCGGTGGACTTACCTGTGATTCAGAAGATTACTATAACGCTGAAGCTCACTCTAACGCCATCTTCCTTCCTATCACTCAGGGGCGCAGGGAAGAAGAGCCTCTTTACATCGGTTTCTTCCACACCGGCGCTTATCAGGAATCCATTGCAGGATACGGAGGAATCCAGCACTGCCTTATCCCGGCTCCTAAGCATGTCATCATAGACAAAGACGCTACAGGAGACTATACCACCAAGCTATTCAGCAAGGAGCAGAGTTACAAGAGCATGCTCAAGATACTCGGATACTGATATGGACAATCGTCTTACATCCGCCCGTATCAAGGAGATACGCAGTCTTCAACAGAAGAAGTTCCGTGCAGAAACTTCTTTGTTCGTGGTGGAGGGGGAGAAGATGGTGCAAGAGGCTCTCTCATCCGGCTTTGAAGTGGATAGTGTCTGGAGAAGGGAAGAAATCGGTGAAGTTAATATGTCCAGGATCTCTTCTCTTTCATCACCTTCCCCTATCCTCGCAGTGCTGAAACAGAAGAATTATTCTCCAGAAGACATCGATCTTAAAAAAGGCGGGCTTTATCTTCTTCTTGACGGTGTCAAGGATCCCGGTAACATGGGCACCATCATCCGTCTTGCGGATTGGTTCGGTGCCAGCGCAGTGTTCTGTTCAGAAGATTGTGTGGAACTCTATAATCCCAAGACCGTACAGTCCACAATGGGTGCGATATTCAGGGTCAAGGTCTGCTATTCTCCTTTGAAGCACGTCATTGAAATCGCGGAGGAAAAAGGAATCCATGCTTTTGGGACATTCCTTGACGGTCAGCCTGTTTCAGAAGGATTCTACAGAGGAATAGCGCCCGGTGGCCTGGTTGTACTGGGAAGCGAATCGTTCGGCATTTCCCAGACTGTGTCAGCACTTATTCCAAAGGAAAGACATATTCTGATACCGTCATACGACAAGGAAGGAAAAGTGTTGAAAGCCGGCAGCGGTTCTGAATCACTCAATGTTGCAACTGCTTGTGCTGCAATACTTTCTTTAATCAGGGCCAGATAGTCTAGGAGGATATCTCCATCCATTTTTCGAGTTTGGAATCCCGCTCTTCCTTGAGACGGGAATATTCCTTTGAGAGTTTTTCCACGTCTTCTGCGCTTACAGGAGAAGACAGCGCCTGCTCTATATCAGCAATCTTGAAGTCCAGGTCAGCGATTTCGTTTTCAAGTTTCTCGACTTCTTTTCGGCGGCGCCTTTCTTCCTTACTTTCAGCCCTGGCTTGCTGTGAGTCCTTTATCTGGACAGGTTTTTCCTCCGCCGGCTTCTTCTCCTCCTTTACCGGGGCCGGAGTCGAAAGAAGGTCCTTTTTCAGATGCTCAAGATAGGTTTCTATTCCTCCCAGGTGCTCCTTGACCTTGCCGTCACGGAACTCATAGGCCTTGTCTACCAGACCGTTGAGGAAATCTCTGTCGTGAGATACAATAATCAGGGTACCATCATATTTCAGAAGAGCCTGCTTGAGGATTTCCTTGCTCTGGATATCCATATGGTTTGTAGGCTCATCGAGCGAGAGAAGATTGTAGGGTTTGAGAATCAGCTTGGCCATGGCCAGTCGGGCTCTTTCTCCTCCGCTGAGAACTGCGACTTTCTTGTCCACATCCTCTCCCTTGAAAAGGAAAGCACCAAGAAGGTCGCGGAGTCTCTGGCGGTATTCCCCAGGTGCGGCATTCTCCAGGGTGGAATATACGGTCTCGTTCTTGTCAAGTATATCTTCCTGATTCTGCGCGTAATATCCCAGGGCTACATTGTAACCGTGCTCGGCTTTTCCCGACAATGGATCAAGTTCGCCGATGATTACCCTCATCATTGTGGTCTTGCCTTCTCCGTTTCTCCCGACAAAGGCAACCTTTTCCCCTCTTTCTATGGTTATGTTTATCCTGGAAGCCACGGTTTTGCTGTCATAGCCTATGGTAAGGTCTTCCGAGCGGAAAACCACCTGGCCACTTCTGGGTGCCGGTGGAAACTTTACCGTCATAGTGGCCTTGTCTTCAAGGTCTACCTCGATCCTTTCCAGTTTGTCCAGGGCCTTGATCCGGCTCTGGACTTGGTTGCTTTTAGTGG
The DNA here is from genome assembly GCA_902789435.1 of uncultured Bacteroidia bacterium. GTDB lineage: Bacteria > Bacteroidota > Bacteroidia > Bacteroidales > UBA932 > Egerieousia. The sequence goes on from CADAOA010000014.1 coordinate 18,286, forward strand.
CTTTGTAGCGGAACCTTTCAATGAACTCCTCCGTTTTTTCAATCATCCTCTGCTGGTTCTCATAGGCCGAACGCTGCTGCTCCATCCTCTCCTTGCGGAGTATCTTGTACTGGGAATAAGGAACCTTGTAATCGTGGATCTTTCCAAGCATTATCTCGATGGTGCGGCTCGTTGTACTGTCCAGGAATTTGCGGTCGTGGGAAATGAGAAGGACGGATCCACGGAAGGATTTCAGGTAGTTCTCAAACCACTGGATGGATTCAATGTCAAGATGGTTCGTCGGCTCGTCCAGAAGCAGGCTGTCAGGTTTGGAAAGCAGGATCTTGGCAAGTTCTATTCTCATATTCCATCCCTGGCTGAGTTCCCTGGTCGGACGGTTGAATTCTTCCGGCTTGAATCCCAGACCAATCAGAACCTTTTCAGCCTGGCTTGCCGGTGGCTCGCTTTCCATCATAGCCACCCTGTCCTGGATATTGTTCAGTTCAATAATGAGATTATTATATGCATTGGACTGATAATCTGTTCTTTCAGACAGTTGCGCGGTTATCTCGTCAATTCTTGAATGCAGGGCGAAGAGGCCGTCAAAGGCTTTCATAGCCTCCTCCATCACGGTCTTGTCCTTAGCGTGGGCCATCATCTGCGGAAGATAGCCTATCCTCTCACCCTTTGTCTTTGTGATAGTCCCCGATGTCGGTGACACTTCTCCCAAAATCAGTTTGAGCAATGTGGATTTTCCAGCCCCGTTCTTTCCTACAAGGCCGATTTTCTCGTTGTCTCCGATGTGAAGGCTGATGTGGTCAAGTAGCGTGAAAGCTCCCCATGAAAGTGTCAAGTCGTTGACGGTTATCATTATTCCACTTCCTCCTTCTTTTCCCGGCACATCATAATGCTGACCTCATAAAGTCCATAAAGGGGAAGGCCGACAGCCATAAGTGTAAACGGGTCTCCGGTAGGAGTGATTATAGCGGCTATTATAAGCAGGACCACGAATGCGTGTCTGCGGTATTTCTTGAGAGTGTGCTTGTAGATCAGTCCGAATCTGGACAGCAATGCCGCAACCGTAGGAAGCTCGAAAACAGCTCCCAAAATAAGGATCAACGAGAAGAATGTGGAAATATATGATCTCAGCGATATCTGGTTTGTCACATCATCCAACACCTGATATGTTCCCAGGAACCTTACAGTCAGAGGGAAGAGTAAGAAATAACCTACCAGCACCCCCATATAGAAAAAAACAGCTGCAAACGAGAAGGCCCTGACGGCAGCTCGTTTTTCCTTAGGATAAAGGGCCGGGCTTACGAATGTCCAGAGTTGGTAGAGGATTATCGGGGTGCACACCACGAGGGCGAAATAGAAGGATGTGCTGATGTGGATGAAGAACTGGGCCGGAAGGTCTATGTTTATGACATTGAGCTTGAAAGGCCCTAGAGGTTCCTGATTGAGACTGCCAAGTATGCGGTCTACAAGTCTGTACAGCACAAAATTGTCATCCGTGGGAGCGAAAACGATACCGAACATGAAATCCTTGAAAATGAAGAACACGATGGCAGCCCCTAAAAGGATAAGAGCTGAACGGAAGAGAACCTTCCTCAGCTCATCCAAATGCTCCCAGAATGTCATGTTCTTCTCAGCCAAGGGGAAGAATGTTTAGTTTTCGATATCCTTTTTGATATCCTTGATTGTGTCTTTTATCTCGTCGTCCTTGATTTCGTTCTCAACACCCTTCACTCCGTCTTTGAAAGATTTGACTCCCTTGCCGATACCTTTCATCAGCTCAGGAATCTTCCTTCCGCCGAACAGGAGCAGGATAACGAATGCGATGATGAGGATTTCTCCCCATCCGAATGAACCGAATAATAGAAGGTTGTTCATAATATGATGATTTTATAATTTTCTAAACCGGACAAATTTAATGATTTTTTCCCAGTTCTCAATCCTCCGGGAAATATGCCTCTATTTTTTCCAGGAAGCTCTGTGGGGCCCTTATGACCATTCTTTTGTCTGCGCTGATGAAGCCTACGATTACGGTTCCGTAGCAAACCAGTTCATCTTTCTGGTTGAAAATCCTCTGGTCAAAAACCAGCTTGGCCTGGGGCTTCTTGGTAAGAGTGGTTACAACCCTCAAAGTATCACCCATCCTGGAAGGAAGCTTGAAATGAATGTCTACGCTGACAACCGGGAACATCACATTTTCCTGTTCCATCTTCTCGATCGGGATGCCGATCTCCTTCATCATCTGGTTACGTCCGCACTCGAAAAAGCGCACATAGTTGGAGTGATGGACTATACCCATCTGGTCACATTCGTAGTATCTTACGTCCAGTTTGGTTTCTGATGTGTACATATCTATTTGTTTTTGATTCTGAATAACTGACCGATCCACAAAACAAGGGAAGTGGAAGCGGCAAGGATCAGCCAGGTTAAGCCACTGAGCCTTACTGTTCTGAATACGTCACCGGGAACCACCTGCACTATGATGAACTGGAGAACCAGTATCAGAGCCAGCACTCCAATGAAGTTTCGGTTGGCTCCTAATCTGGAAAATACTCCTTTATTCGTCCCCAGGACTCTGGCATTGAGCATGTTCCAAGCCTGCATCAAAACGAACCCGGTAAAGAAGGCTGATAGGAAGACACTGTAGCCGGCATCTCCAGGCTTGTATTTGTCCAGCATCATATAGACAAACGCCGCGGCAAACATGCCTATTCCTGCAAACAGGATACTGTTCCACATTTTCCTTGTTATGATGGAATCATTCAGCCTTCTCGGCTTTTCAGTCATCACTGCAGGGTCTTTTGGTTCAGATGCCAGAGCGATTGCCGCCAGGGTGTCCATTATAAGGTTGATCCACAGGATCTGGGTTATTGTCAGAGGATATTCCTCGCCCAGCAGCAAAGGGCCTGCAATGGCAGTCAGCAATGCGGCAACGTTTACGGAGAGCTGGAAGAATATGAAACGCTGGATATTGTGATATATGCTGCGTCCCCATTCCACAGCAGTTACGACCGTGGAGATGGAATCGTCGAGGATTATGATGTCGCTGCTTTCCTTGGCTACTGAGGTACCGCTCCCCATGCTCAGACCGACATTTGCATAGTTCAGAGCCGGGGCATCATTGGTGCCGTCTCCTGTTACGGCCACAACTTCCCCCATCTTCTCCAGAAGACGGACAAGTCTCATCTTGTCTTCCGGACGGGCTCTTGACATAACCTTGATGGAAGGAATCCTGCGCATCGCCTCCTGGTCTGAAAGGAGAGCGAATTCAGCTCCGGTTATTGAATTCTCCTCAATGGTATCAGTCTCCTTCCATAGGGTTGCCTGACGTGCTATTTCAATGGCAGTAAGGGAATTGTCTCCAGTAACTATCTTTATCGCGATACCAGCGGTTTCACATTTTGCTATTGCCTGGGGAACATCATCCCTGACAGGATCCTCAATGGCTATGAAACCGTCATAGTCCAGATTTTCCAAACTATCCTCAAGACTGACCTGAGAGTTTCCGAAACGGCGGCTTGCGAAAGATATGCATCTCATTCCCCTTCTCTGGAATGAGGCTATCCTTTCCATTTCCTGGTCTTTGCTTTCCTTTGAAAGTGCAGACAGGGAAAGTATGACTTCAGGCGAACCCTTGACAAAGAGATCAGTTCCTTCCGGCTCCTCAACAAGAGTTGCCATATATTTAAGGAAAGAAGCGAACGGGATCCTCTCTTTTACATTGGCTTCATTTCGGATTCTCCGATAATCATATCCCTGATTCCTCAGATACAGCAGGGTTGCACCTTCTGTAGGACTTCCTATGAATTTGTCCCCATCCAGAAATGCCGTCGAATTGAGACTTATGGCTCTGGCCGTCTTGATCCCCTTTTCAAGTGAACAGTGGGCAACGCTCATTTTGTTCCGTGTGAGGGTTCCGGTCTTGTCTGTACATATTACGGTAGCCGCTCCCATTGTCTCGCAGGCGTGCATCTTACGGACCAGAGCCTTCTGCGCGGTCATTTTGCGCATACTATATGCCAGAGCAAGCGAGATACTCATCGGAAGTCCCTCAGGCACAGCCATAACAATAAGGGTAACGGCCAGCATGAACATGGTTATGAGATGGTTTATACCATCTGGTGTGGAAAGATCCAGGCCATGGTGGTACTCATAAACCAGAAGGGCTATGAATACCAGTACGGATACGGTGATTCCAACTTTTCCGATCTGTGAACCGAGCTTTGCCAGCTGCCTGGAAAGAGGAGTCTGGACTCCGGTGCTTTCACTTGCAGTCCGGGCTGTCTTTCCTATTTCGGTCTTGTCACCGACAGTTTCAACCAGCATGACACCTTCCCCTTCGCTGATGGTTGTGCCGCGGTAGAGATTATTCGGGCTGTATGCTGTGGAGTATTCCTTAACGGGTTCTGAAGTCTTCCTCGACGGCTTGCTTTCTCCGTTCAGGCTTGATTCGTCTGCCATCATATTGACGGCATATACCACTTTTCCGTCTGCCGGTATTTCGTCTCCGCTGGAAAGGATGACATAGTCCCCTACAACGATATCGGTTTTTGATACAAGTGTGACCGAAGACTCTCCGTCTTCTTTCTGACGGATGACCTTCACCTGGCTATTGTCGTTGATGCTGTTCAGTATATCGAATTCCTTGCCTGCCTTAAGTTCGTTGAGGAACGATACGAGAGTGGCCAGTATTATTGCCACTATGATACCGGCACTTTCCAGAAGAGAACCTTTGCCGAAGACAAGGGTTATGGTTACGGATATGGCAGCGGCTATGCTGAGGATTATGATCAGGGGATCCTTGAACTTGCCCAGCAACAACATAAACCAATGCTCCCGCTTCGGAGGAGTGAGAGCATTGCTGCCGTATCTGCTGCGGCTTTCTTCTACTTCTTTATTATTTAAGCCTCTGTAGGAGTTCATTCAGGGCCTTTAGTTTTTCCATGGCGTCGCTTTCCTTCTTGCGTTCAAGATCTACAACGGCCTTAGGGGCGCTGGAGACGAACCTTTCGTTGGAGAGTTTCTTTCTGACTCCGGCCAGGAAGCCTTCATAGCGCTTGATTTCGGCTTCTGTCTTGGCTATCTCGGCCGCGGTGTCAACCTGAACAGGAACGAAGAACTCTGTGGTTCCAACCATAAAGTTTACACCGGTTGAACTCGGGAAGTCTGTGCACTCTTCTATCTTTGAGACATTTGCAAGTTTTGCTATAAGTGGTGCGGCAGATGATGCAAAAGGTTTCTTGACAAACAGTTCCACTGCTTCCTTAGGTGAAATCTGCTTGCTCTGGCGGATGTTTCGGATATTTGCCACGCATCCTCTTGCAATCTCGAAGTCAGCGATGGCGTTTTCGTTTACCTCTCCGGCCTTAGGCATATCCTGGAGCATAATAGTCTCACCGTCTTTCCTTTCGGAGAGATTCTGCCAGAGTTCCTCGGTGATGAAAGGCATGAACGGATGCAGGAGCTTGAGAAGGCTGTCGAAGAAGCCAAGGCTCTTGTCGTAGGTGCATCTGTCTATCTTCTGGCCGAACGCCGGCTTAACGGCTTCCAGGTACCAGGCGCAGAACTCGTCCCAGAACAGCTTGTAGATGGTCATCGTGGCGTCTGAAATCCTGAACTTGGAGAAGTGGTCGGCGATGGTGTCAATAGACTTGGAAAGCAGGCTGTCAAACCATTCCACTGCCTTTGCGGCAGCGTCGGACGGTTTGGCGTTTTCGTCTATCTCCCAGCCCTTTATCAGACGGAATGCATTCCAGATCTTGTTGCAGAAGTTCCTTCCCTGCTCTACCTGGCTCTCGTCGTAGAATATGTCGTTTCCGGCACTTGAGCACAGAAGCATTCCGATTCTGACGGCATCCGCTCCGTACTGCTTGATAAGAACCAGCGGGTCCGGGGAGTTGCCCAGAGTCTTGCTCATCTTCCTTCCCAGCTTGTCCCTCACGATACCTGTCAGGTAAACGTTTGCGAAAGGTTCCTTTCCGGAAAACTCGTCTGCCGCCATTATCATCCTGGCAACCCAGAAGAAGAGGATATCCGGACCTGTAATAAGGTCATTTGTAGGGAAATAATATGCAAGATCCTTGTTCGGCTCCTTTTCAGGGAAGCCAGGCTTTTCAGGATCGAACACACTCATCGGCCACAGCCAGGATGAGAACCAGGTGTCCAGCACGTCTTCGTCCTGGGTCAGGTCTTCTATCTTCAGGCCAGGATGCTTTTCTATAGCCTCCTTGTAGGCTTCTTCCTTAGTGGCTGCTACAAAGCAGTCTCCGTCAGGAGTATAGTAAGCAGGAATCTGCTGTCCCCACCACAGCTGGCGGGAGATGCACCAGTCCCTTACTGTCTCCATCCAGTGGCGGTAAGTGTTGGTGAAGCGGTCCGGAATGAGTTTAACCTTGCCGTCTTCCACGCTCTTGAGCGCCTTCTTTGCCAGGTCTTCCATCTTCAGGAACCACTGCAGTGAAAGCTTCGGCTCGATAACGGCGTCAGTTCTCTCGGAATGTCCCACAGGTGATATGTAGTCTTCAACCTTCTCTAGATTTCCGGCCTCTTCCAGCATCTTCACGATGTTCTTTCTGGCCTCGAATCTCTCCTGTCCCACCAGTATCTGGGCCTTCTCGTTGAGGCATCCGTCATCGTTGATGATGTCTATTACCGGAAGCTTGTGCCTCAGGCCGATTTCGTAGTCGTTTATGTCGTGAGCCGGAGTGACTTTGAGGCATCCGGTTCCGAAATCCATCGTCACATAGTCATCCTCGATGATAGGAATCTCCCTGTTTATCAGAGGAATGAGAATCTTCTTCCCCCTGAGGTGGTGATAGCGCTCATCGTTAGGGTTAATGCAGACTGCGGCATCAGCCATTATGGTTTCAGGACGGGTGGTGGCTATGATTATGTACTTGTCGGTAGCCTTTCCGTCTTCGCTGATGAAATATCTGAGGTAATAGAGCTTGCTCTTTGTCTCCTTGTGGATAACCTCCTCGTCACTGACGGCGGTCTTTCCTACAGGATCCCAGTTGACCATTCTTACTCCGCGATAGATCATCCCCTTCTTGTAGAAATACACGAAAGTATTGATAACTGCCTTGCTCAAAGCCGGTTCCATAGTGAAACGGGTGCGGTCCCAGTCGCAGGACGCTCCGAGTTTTCTCAGCTGCTTGAGGATGATTCCTCCGTGCTCTTCCTTCCACTTCCAGGCTTCTTCCAGGAACTGCTCCCTGGTCAGGGATGTTTTCTCTATTCCCCTTTCCCTGAGCCTTGCCACAACCTTAGTCTCTGTTGCTATGGACGCGTGGTCGGTTCCTGGTACCCAGCAGGCGTTCTTGCCGGTCATCCTGGCCCTTCTTATCAGGACATCCTGGATGGTGTTGTTCATCATGTGTCCCATATGAAGGACTCCGGTCACGTTTGGCGGCGGAATGACTATGGAATAAGGCTCCCTTTCATCGGGCTCCGAATGAAATATCTTGTGTTCTAACCAGTAGGAATACCATTTGTCTTCCGTAAGGGAAGGATCGTACTTTGCAGGAATGTCCATTTTCTAAAAATAATTAACCATGCGGAACCAGTTCCGCAATATTCATCGGGTGGCAAAGTTAATAATTTTAAGTATATTTGCTCCCTAATAGGATATATACATTATTTTAAATATGGCAGACAATAAACAGTTGGACATAGAACTCAACAGCGAGGTGGCTAAAGGTTCTTATTGCAACCTTTCCATCATAACCCACTCTCCAAATGAGTTTGTCCTTGATTTTCTGAAGATTTTGCCCGGTTTTCCAAAGGCGGTCGTAACCGAAAGGATCATTATGACCCCTGAAAACGCCAAGAGGCTCCGCGATGCCCTGGCTGACAATGTGGGCAAGTTTGAATCACATTTCGGAGAAATAGTCCTCCATAATCCGGAACCTTCAGTTCCGATTGGGTTCAATCCTTCTTCCAATAAATCGTAATTAGTTAGATTTAATAATATGAGCAAAGAATTCACTATTGTGGTCCTTGCCAAGCAGGTTCCTGATACCAGGAATGTGGGCAAGGATGCGATGACGCCGGAAGGAACCGTGAACAGGGCCGCCCTTCCAGCCATTTTCAACCCTGAAGACATGAATGCACTGGAGCAGGCTCTGAGGATCAAGGATAAGTTCCCTGGTTCAAAGGTGCTGGTTCTTACCATGGGACCTTTCAGAGCCGCTGAAGTCATCCGCGAGGGCCTTTTCCGTGGAACTGACGGAGGAATCCTCCTTACTGACCGCCGCTTTGCGGGCGCTGACACCCTGGCAACTTCCTATGCAATTTCCCAGGCTGTCAAGAAGATAAATCCAGACATCATAGTTGCCGGAAGGCAGGCTATCGACGGCGATACCGCCCAGGTAGGACCTCAGGTAGCAGAGAAGATGGGCATTCCTCAGGTTACTTATGCTGAGGAGATTATGGATATCAATGAGAAGAAGGTTACCGTTCTCAGAAGACTCGAAAGAGGAATCGAGGTTGTAACTTCCACCCTCCCTTGCCTGATTACCGTTCACGCAACCGCTGCCCCTTGCCGCCCTAGGAACGCAAAGATGCTGCTCAAGTACAAGTATGCCAGGACAATCAATGAGGAAAAGGATCCTGCAAACGAAGGCAAATATGCTATCGGCGTGGATGAAAAGCCTTATCTCAGAATCCAGGAATGGACTGTTGACGATGTTGGCGGAGACGAGAACAGCTACGGCTTCGCCGGTTCCCCTACCAAGGTAAAGAAGGTGGAAAATATCGTTTTCAAGGCAAAGGAAAGCAAGGTGCTTACAGGCTCGGATGCAGACATTGACTCTTTGATCGGCGAGCTTATGGCAAATCACGAAATTGGTTAATAACAGGAGGAAAGCATTATGAACAACATTATAGTTTATGCAGAGACCGATTCCGGAAAGATCTGCGATGTATCACTGGAACTTCTCACCAAGGCCAGAGGTCTTGCCGAAAGACTCGGCGTGGATGTAGAGGCCCTGCTTATCGGCAGCAACGTGGAAAAGCTTGCTCCTCAACTCTATGAGTATGGAGCAAAGGTTGTCCATCTGGCTGATGACCCTTGCCTGGAGTACTTCCGTACGCTTCCTTACGCTGCAATCACTCTGAGGGTGTTCAATACAGAAAAACCTCAGATAGCCCTGTTCGGTGCCACAACCGTAGGACGCGACCTGGCTCCTAGGGTTTCCAGCGCCCTCAAGAGCGGTCTTACAGCAGACTGCACCAGCCTGGAAATCGGCGACCACGATGACGCAAAGACAGGAAAGCACTACACCGACCTTCTCTATCAGATCCGTCCGGCTTTCGGCGGAAACATCATCGCCACTATCGTCAACCCTGAGCACAGGCCTCAGATGGCAACTGTCCGTGAGGGCGTTATGAAGAAAGAGCCTCTCGCAGAGCCTGTAAAAGGAAAAATCAACCGCATAGACGTTTCCACTATTCTTGTTGACAGCGACTTTGCAGTTGAAATCATCAAGAGGGAAATCGAGGAAAGAAAGATAGACATCAAGGGTGCCCAGATAATCGTCGATGGCGGTTACGGAGTGGGCAGCAAGGAGAACTTCTCCCTGATTTTCGACCTCGCCAAGACTCTCGGAGCCCAGGTTGGAGCTTCCCGCGCGGCTGTTGACGCCGGATTCGTGGAGAACGCAAGGCAGATCGGCCAGACCGGAGTTACCGTAAGGCCTAAGCTGATTATCTGCGTTGGAGTCAGCGGTGCTATCCAGCACACTGCCGGTATGGACCAGAGCAAGATTATCATCGCGATAAACAATGATCCTCAGGCCCCTATCCACAAGATTGCAGACTACTCCATCATCGGAGACCTCAATGAAGTTGTACCAAAGATGATCGCTTCATACAAGAAGCAGAGCAAATAGGAGGACAGAAAATGGCAAATTTTTATAAAGATAACCAAGACCTCAAGTTCCAGCTTTCTCATCCTATGATGAAGAGAATCGTGGAACTCAAAGAGAACAATTTTGCAGACTACGGCAAGTATGACTATGCTCCGAAGGATTTTGCAGACACTATAGATTCTTATGACCGCGTAATGGACATCATCGGCCAGATTTGCGGAGATATCCTTGCCGCAAATGCCGAGCAGGTGGACATAGACGGTCCTGTATGCAAGGACGGCAGAGTGACTTACGCCGAGGGTACCAAGAAGAACCAGGAGGCTCTCACCCAGGCCGGAGTCTACGGAATAGCTCTTCCAAGAAAGTACAATGGCCTGAACTTCTCCATGGTTCCTTACGTCATCGCCGCTGAACTTACAGCAAGGGCAGATGCCGGCTATGCCAACATCTGGGGACTTCAGGACTGCGCCGAGACTATCGCCGAGTTTGCTTCAGAGGAAATCAAGGCCGAGTTCCTTCCAAGGATAAACAAAGGAGAGACTTGCTCAATGGAGGTTCTGACCTTCAGGCAGTTATGCTCAAGGCTACCTGGGACGAGGGAAAGCAGATGTGGATGCTCAACGGCGTCAAGAGATTTATCACCAACGGTGACGCTGACATGAAGCTTGTCCTTGCCAGAAGCGAGGAAGGCACATCAGACGCCCGCGGACTTTCATACTTTGTCCACGACAAGAAATGGGGCGGCGTTACCGTAAGAAGAATCGAGAACAAGCTCGGTATCCACGGCTCCCCTACCTGCGAGCTTGTCTTCCGCAACGCTCCTGCCAAGATAGTCGGAGACCGCAAGATGGGTCTTATCAAATACGTTATGAGCCTTATGAACGGTGCCCGTCTGGGTGTCGGCGCACAGAGTGTAGGTATCAGCGAGGCCGCTTACCGCGAAGCTCTCAAGTATGCCAACGAGAGGGAGCAGTTCGGAAAGAAGATCATTGAGTTCCCGGCTGTTTACGAGATGCTTGCAGTGATGAAGGCAAAACTTCAGGCCAGCCGCGCAATTCTCTACGAGACTGCACGTTGCGTGGATGTTTACAAGGCTCTCAACGCTCTTGTAACCCCTGAAAGAAAGCTCACCCCTGAGGAGAGGAAGGAAAACAAGAAGTATTCCCGTTATGCAGACATGCTCACCCCTCTTCTGAAGATGACTTCTTCCGAGTTCTGCAACCAGAACGCCTACGATGCCATCCAGGTTCACGGCGGTAGCGGTTACATGAAGGAGTATCCTGTAGAGAGGCTCTACCGCGACGCGAGAATCACCACCATCTACGAGGGAACTTCCCAGCTCCAGACTGTTGCTGCCATCCGTTATGTGACCAACGGTTCATATCTTGAGATGATCCGCAACGAATACGAGAGCCAGGAAATCAAGGTCAGCGATGCTGTTGCAGCCGCCTGCCCGGACGCTCAGGCAAGGCTTGAGAAAGTGAAGGCAAGACTTGTTGCAATGACAGAGCAGTACGAGAAGACCGTTGCCCTGATGGAGGGAAAACCTGAGGAATACATTGATTTCCAGGCACGCAAGATGTGCGAGATGGCTGCTTTCATCATCGAGAGCTATCTCCTTCTTCTGGATTCTCTCAGGTGCGAGAAGTTCATTGATTCAGCCGAGATCTTCTCAGAAAGAGCTCAGGCTTGGAACAACGAGCGTCACTTCTACATTTACAACTGCAACAGCGAGACTATCCTCTCCACCTGCAAGAACGTGAAGGGTGACTTGGATATCGTATATCAGGAATAATGAGCAACTACAAGGTCAAACTCAAGAATATCAAGGCTTTTGCCTTTGACGTTGACGGCGTGTTCACGGACGGAAGCATAATCTGTATTCCGGAAACCGGTGACCTGGTCCGCACTTTCAACGCCAAGGACGGCCTGGGAATGAGGCTTGCCTATATGAGCGGATACACTCTGGCTGTCATTACCGGCGGCCAGAGCGATTCCATCCTCAAACGCTTCTACCCTGTTCTTGCACACGAGGTTATCCAGAACGCACAGCACAAGCTCCCTGTTTTTGAAGATTTCTGCAAGCGCCACAACTTCAAGCCTGAAGAGGTTGCATACGTGGGTGACGACCTTCCAGATATCCCTGTTCTCCAGCATTGTGGTCTTGCCGTCTGCCCTTCCGATGCCGTTGCAGAGGTCAAGGCAGTATGCGACTTCGTTTCTGCCTTCCCTGGCGGAAGAGGCTGTGTAAGAGACCTTATCGAGCAGGTTATGAAGGCTCAGGGCAAATGGACTCTCGACGCTTCCGCCTATCAGGCCTGGCGCCATGCCATAGACGAGGAGTACAACAAGATCTACAAGAAGAAATAGCAATGCAGTCTCCCCTTTCAAAACATCTTGAAGGAAGAAGATTGATTCTGGCATCCGGTTCCCCGAGAAGACGTGAACTTCTTGGGGAACTTGGCCTTGAGTTCACCATCGGCCAGATCAAGGATTACGACGAGACCTATCCCGCCTCTCTGAAATACGACGAGATTCCCGCCTATATCGCCGAGCAAAAGTCAAGGCATTACACCCAAAAACTTAAAAAGGAAGATATCCTCATTACCTCCGACACTATCGTTGCAATAGACGGTGACATCCTCGGTAAGCCCAACGACAAGTCTGAAGCCATAAAAATGCTCAGGGAACTTTCCGGCAGAACCCACCACGTGGTAACCGGCGTCTGCCTTAGAAGCACAGACAAAACCCTCACTTTCTCAGACACTTGCCAGGTAACCTTCGACATCCTCAGCGATGAGGACATTGAGTACTACGTAGACAACTTCAAACCATTCGACAAGGCCGGAGCCTACGGCATCCAGGAATGGATCGGCCTTTCAAACATCAAATCCATAATCGGCAGCGTCTACACTGTCATCGGCCTTCCTGTCCAGCAACTCTACAAGGCACTTATGCTATTCTGAAGCCGTCGTCACCGGCGGTGAGGATGCCGCGGTCGGCCATGTCGCGGAGAACCTCAATGAAAAGGTCCTGGTTTTGAGGGCCTGCAAGTTTCTTGAGCTCAAGGAAGCTGAGCCTTTTATCTTTTGAATTGTTAATGGCCTCGGCGATTGTTTTTTCTATCGATTTTGCTGAAGGAGCGTTCTTTCTTTTAAGGCAGATGTCGCAGACCCCGCAGTCTTTGATTACAGGCTGGGAGAAGTATTCAATCATATAGCGGCTGCGGCAGATGGCGCTCTGGGTGGCGTAGCCTATCATTGCCTCTACCCTCTTTTTCATCTGCTCCTTGCGCTGAGTGTAGCGTTTAGGGCTGATATACAGGTTGTTCTCCTGGAGCCTCTCGCACTTGAATATCATCATAGGAGTACGGATCTGAGGGATGTAACGGATTATTTTCCGTCTGGAGAGGGAAAGGAGCTTGGCCTTGACGTTTTCGGGAGTGTCCGTGGTAATGCGGGCAATGTACTCCTCGTCTATCCTGACCATCTGGGAGAACAGCCCAGTGTAGGTTCTCATGAGAGATTTTACAAACTCGTCCATGACGCTGTTTTCCATCTGGATGGAATACAGGTCATTCCGGTCCACGATGAACATTATCCTGGAAGGGTTGTCTATCTCGTCGGTGAGTTCCCAGTAGCCTTCCTGCTCAAGGTATTTGATTGCGTAGTATGCGCTTACGGCGTTGAGACTGTAGTTCCTGGCAAATTCAGAAAGGTTGAACTTCCTTGTGGAATAGAGGCCGTCCCCGTATGCAATCTGAAGGTAATTGAACACATACTGGTAAACCTGGGCCATATATTCTATTGAAGGATAGTTGACGCTGACCAGCTGGCGGAGTTTCTTGCAGTCTGCCGGGTTCCACAGCAGGACAGCCCAGGAAGGCTTGCCGTCTCTTCCGGCCCTGCCGGCTTCCTGGAAATAGGCCTCAATGGAGTCCGGCATGTCGATATGCGCCACCAGCCTTACGTCTGCCTTGTCTATGCCCATTCCGAAAGCGTTGGTGGAGACTATGATGTCTGTCCGGCCCTTTTTCCACTCTTCCTGGCGGCGGTTCCTTTCCTCCTTACCCAGGCCGGCGTGGTAGAAATCTGCCGAAATGCCTGAAGATTTGAGCAGTGCGGCCACTTCCTCACACCTCTTTCTTTCCCTGCAATAGACTATGCCCGAGCCCTCTCCGAGTTTCTTTTTGTAGGAAGAGCAGACGGCCAGGAGATTTCCGAGCTTGTCTTCACACTCCCTGGCGATATAGGCTATGTTCTTTCTCGAGAAATCTGTCGCGATGACATTTGGTGAAGAGAATTCCAGTTTCTCCATAATGTCATCAGAGACTTCCTTTGTTGCAGTGGCGGTAAGGGCGACAACGGGAACTTTCTTTCCGATTATCTCCCTCACTTCCCGGATCTGAAGATATGCCGGACGGAAGTCATAGCCCCACTGGGAAATGCAGTGAGCCTCGTCCACAACCAGATACGAGATCTTCATCTGGGCAACCTTGCTCTTGAAAAGGGAAGTGGCAAGCCTTTCCGGAGAAACGTAAAGGAACTTGTAGTTTCCGTAAACTGCATTGTCAAGGGTTATCCCGATGGTCTTGTGGTCCATCGCCGAATGAACGGCCAGAGCCCCTATCCCCTTAGAACGGAGAGTTTCAACCTGGTCTTTCATCAGGGCAATCAGCGGGCTGACTACAAGGCAGATACCATCTTTTGCCAATGCAGGAACCTGGAAGCAGATACTCTTGCCGCCGCCTGTCGGCATAAGGGCTAGGGTGTCCTTGTCCCCGGCGACGCTTTCAATCACTTTCTCCTGCGCCGGACGGAAGGATTCATATCCCCAATACTGCCTAAGTATTTCCAGGAATTTTTCCATTTATCTGGTAAGGTGAATGGCGACACTCCTATCTGTGGTGATTTCCAGTTTCTTGCCTGTAGGGTCAATGTTTGTGGAGCAGGCGACTCTCTCTTCTCCAAGGAACACCTCTGCTTTCAGCCTATTGAAAATTTCAGGGGCTGTAAGATCTTTGATAATTGATTCTACGGAATCTTTGACCTCCGGTTTATAGGTTATTTTGCTGTCATCTGCCTTTAGGCTGAATTTGTCATTGTCCAGTTGGAGTATAAGAGAATCTTTCCTGATTTCCCATTTTCCGGTATGAATGGCATCCACGCTTATCTTGCCGTAAAACAGCGAACTGGAGGCCTTGTAACTCAATACGCAAGTCATTGTCCTGTCTTCTTTGAAATCCATCTCAATGGAAGAATCGTCGCCTGAAATGGAAACCCATTTGCCCACGATTTCCTTTTCTGACGCCCTGCGTATCTGTCCAAGGGTCTTCTCGGCAAACTCCTTCAGGTCTTTGTCGGTGACATTCATCAAAAACCTGTTGGCCTCGTTGAGCCCTATGCAGTTCTCGAGGACATAATTGAGGAGGTACTTGCGGTTTTCCAGATTTTCCATATAGATTTTGGTCCTTTCGTCGTTGAGCCATTTTTCGCACAGAGAGTAAAAACTGCTATCGTCAAAAAGGAAGTTTGAGTTCATCAGAATCTGGTAAGTCTCTTCTCCGCTGATAGGTCTTTTGAAATACACCCAGTTTTTCAGCTGGTCTTCAAGAATCGCTCGCAGGTGATAGCACTTCTGGACATTACGGATGAAAGACATGTCGCTAAGGGTGTTCCAGGATTCCTGGCTGCTGTTGAAGATGGATTCATTGGACTTGTCAAACTGAAGAGCTGGATCAAAAGTGTCGGAAAGGATATAATTGAGGAATCTGACCAGAGTATCCCTGGGGATGGCTCTGATGTTGCCCTTGTTTTCCAGAGAGAACCTTGTGGCCTCCCAGCCCTTTTCCTCGTTTTTGAGTATGCCTTTTATGTTGGAAATGGTCTCGTCAATGTCGTGGATGACCATC